>CAYOTG010000068.1:5345-5630 GCA_964406825.1 uncultured bacterium | reverse complement strand
AAAAACAATATCATTTTTTTTAACTATTGATTCAAATTTTTTCTTTAATGCTGTAATGTTTGAAAAATGAGCTTTATACTCATAATTTTCATTTAGTTTTTTATATAAGTGAAACATAGCATCTCCAACTGTTAGGACAATATCTATATTTTCTGAATTAATTAAAGTAGCTAATTTTTGATGTTCTTCTATTTTATATTGACCAAGTTCTAGCATATCTCCTATTATAAGTATTTTATGATATTGGGTCTTCATTTTAGAAAATCTTTCTATCCCAAATTTCAT
>CAYOTG010000068.1:2390-5335 GCA_964406825.1 uncultured bacterium | reverse complement strand
AGATGCAGGACTAGCATTATATGTATCATTAATAATTTTATAATTCCTTTCATTAATAATAGAGCCTCTTCCATCAGGCACAATAAAAGAATTAATTGCCTTTTGAATCGTAAGGTCATCAATACCTAAAGTACTAGAAATTGTATATGCTGCTAATATAGATTCATTTAAGTAATAAATATTTTCAGGTATTTCCAGAATAAAATCATTAATTATTAATTTATAATCTTGATATAGTTTTCCATTATAGTCAGCTTTCTTATTGTTAATACCAAAAGTTATTTTTGTACCCCTAGTCTCCATGTTTTGAATCATTTTATCATTCAAATTAATGAAAGCTGTCCCATCTTTATTTAGACATGAAAATATTTCTGATTTACATTTAGCGATATTCTTTATAGAGTCAAAATTTTCTATATGTGCATTTGATATATTTGTTATCAAACTATAATTTGGCTGTACGGTTTCACACAATGTTTTAATTTCTCCCTCTTGATTAGCCCCAAGTTCTAATATTGCATATTGATCATTAATCTTACAATTCAAGAAAGTTAAAGGAAGTCCAATTGTACTGTTATGATTCCCTTGTGATTTACTACAAATAAATTTCTTCTTTATTATATGATAAAGAAGTTCTTTGGTGGTAGTTTTCCCATTTGACCCAGTTATTGCAATAATATTTGATTTAATTTTTTTTCTCCATAAAGAAGCCATATTAATTAAAGCTTTTTTATTTGATCTTGTTTTAATTATTCTTTTATTGATTATATCTGTTTTTTCATCTAAACAAATAGTTCCATCTATTTTTAGAATATGTTTTATAAATTGATGCCCATCTATTGAATTCCCTTTGATGGGTATAAATATATCATTAGGCTCTATATTTCTAGAATCAATTGAAATTCCATTAACCATCTTTAGATTTTTCCCATAATTTTGATTAAACATTTCTATAAAGTTTTTTTTATCCTTTATCTTAATCCTCATGTAAATATTCCTGTACTATATCAATATCAGAATGATTTTTTTTATCATTGCCTATCAATTGATAATCATCTCTTCCTTTTCCTAAAATCACTATAACTTTATTTTTATTATTTTTAAAGACTTTATGCAGTGCCTCAGTCCTATTTTTTATTATAGAATATTCATTTTTATCAAAACCTGATATTATATCTTTGATAATGGAGTCTTCATCTTCAAATCGTGGATTATCATTTGTGATATAAACAAAGTTGGAATATTTTTCAGCTATGATTGCCATTTGTGAACGTTTTGTTTTGTCCCTGTCACCACCACAACCAAAAATTGTTATAATATCTTTTGTCGTTAAATCCTTAATACTAGATAGAATATTTTTAAAAGCATCTGGTGAATGCGCATAATCAATTATAGCATGATTTTGATTTTTTAATTTAAATTGCTCGAATCTTCCAGGGACTCTCTTAAAATCACTCAAGGCATTCACTATTTGCGTTATACTTAATCCCAATTTCCATGATGTAAGTATAGCAGCCATTATATTATAAATATTGAATTTTCCGATTAAATTTGTTTTTATAGAAAATTCTTGTTTTTTGAACTTTAATATAATTTTCGTCCAATCAATATCAAGAACATATGATTTAACAGATAAATCAGATTTCTTATTAAATCCATAAGTAAGATACTTACAGTTAATATTATCAATGATATCTTTTGAATATTTATCATCACCATTAATTATTGCGATTGAATTTTTATTTAATTTTTTAAATAATTCTAGTTTTGTTTTAAAATAGTTTTCCATGTTACCATGAAAATCTAAATGTTCTATACTTAAGTTTGTAAATACAGCAATATTAATATCTATATCATCTACTCTATGCAGTTTGATAGCATGTGATGAAATCTCCATGGGAATATAGTCTATTCCTCCATCTACCATGGTTCTAATGATTTGCTGAAGGTCAACAGATTCTGGAGTTGTAAAGCCTGTAGAAATTATTCCAGTTGGAGAACTGAATCCTAAGGTCCCAAGTGAACCACTATTCCATTTGTTATATTTTAAAATATAGTCAATTAATTGTGTTGTAGTTGTTTTCCCATTTGTACCAGTAATACCAATAACATTTACATCTCGTGATGGATGACTGTAGAAGTTAGCAGCAATTTCTGACATTACCTTTCTAGGGTTTTTTACTTGTAATACTGGCACCTTATCAGTAACAGGTGATCTTCCATTTGCTATTACTGCTATTGCTCCTTTATCAATTGCATCAAATATATAGTCATGTCCATCATTATTTTCACCTGCTATAGCAATGAATAGAGAACCATCTTTAACTTTTCTTGAATCATGAACAATATTCGATATATCTCTTGTATCTGGAGACCCTCTAAAAATTATATTTTTTACAATTTTATCTAAATTCATACTAAATTTCTATTTTAATCTGACAAGTCATTTTATCTGCGATTACAGATCCAGGATCTATCGATTGATTTATTATTTTACCTGATATACCATCTGGTATTAATGTTATATCCATTTCATTAGCAATTTTTAAAGCTTCTTTTAATGTTTTTCCCCTAAAATCAGGAAATGCATCCTTGTCAATTCTAGAGTAGTTGCTCAGCGATAATTCATGATTTTGAACATTTTCTTCTTTACTAGTAGATGGTGTTTTTACAATATTTTTATGAATTTCATCATATTTGATAAGCATCCTTTTTATTATTTCCCTTGAAGAGGGGACTGCAGATAAATTAGACCAATGTTTTCCATAAACAGGTTCATCTATAGATACTACCATTACAAATTCTGGATTTTCTACAGGGAAAATAGATGCAAATGTTGCAATATAATTATTGAGATGTCCATCTTTAAATTTTTGTGCTGTTCCTGTTTTACCAGCTATACTATAATTATTAAGATTTATAGATTGGGCAGTTCCATAGTTAAC
>CAYOTG010000068.1:0-2290 GCA_964406825.1 uncultured bacterium | reverse complement strand
TACCAGCTATACTATAATTATTAAGATTTATAGATTGGGCAGTTCCATAGTTAACTACTTCTTTAAGTGTATTTAATATTTCGTGAGAAATATGATGACTCAGAACACGTCTAATTATCCTATTTTCATTTAAATGCACAATAGTATCATTTTTAAAAATATCTTTTATTAAAGAAGGCTTTATTAAAATTCCTCCATTTGCAATAGCAGAATATGCCATAGCTAACTGTAAATTTGTTATTGATAATTCTTGTCCAATGGATATATAATTTTTAGATGTTTTGGACCACTTAGATATTTCTCTGATTTTCCCTGTAGCTTCATTGTTAAGTGGTATATTAGCTTTACTACAAAATCCAAACTTCTTAATTAACTTATATAATGTTTCTCTATTGTAAGATTCTGATAATTTGCTGATACCTATATTGCTTGAATGAACCAGTATATCTTTTATTGTTAAAAATTTATTTTCTTCATGATCATGCATTAATTTATTATTTGACAATTTATAGATTCCATTTTCACAGTCTATAGAATCATTGAGAGAATATTTTTTTTCATCTAATATTATAGCTATAGGGAGTATTTTGAATGTAGAACCAGGTTCATAAGAATCAGATATCACAGCATTATTAAAACTATTTATAGGGTATTTATTATATTGATTAGGATTAAAATCAGGTATAGATGCAATAGCTAAAATTTCTCCATTAAAAGGATTAACTATAATGCCATTTGCGCCCTGTGCACCTGTTAATTCGACGGCCTTATTTAATTCTTCTTGGAGTATTTTTTGAAGTTCAATATCAATGGTAAGTTTTATACTATGTCCCTCAATACCTCCTTCATTAATAATATTTTGATTAAAATATTTTCCTTTTGCCCCTTTTTGCAAATTTATTGTAATAGTATCTCCACTTAATAAATGATTTATCTTTTGTTCTATTCCCAATTGCCCTATTCCATCATTATCCATATATCCAATAATATGAGAAGCGAATTGATTATATTGGTAGAATCTGCTTGATTTTTTTTCATATTCTAACCCACCGATATCATCTATTTTTTCAATAATTAAGTGAGCTTTATCATCAGCTATATTTTTTTCAATAACATTATAATTTGTTTTTCTATTTAATATTTGGAGATAATCATTTTTAGTTTTATCGAATACTTCAGAGAATAAAGAGGCAATATAATCTTTGTCAAATTTTTTATTTGTATTAACCCAAAAATTGTATTTATTAATTGTTATAGCTAATTCATTATTGTTTCTATCTGTTATTTTCCCTCTTAGTCCAATAATAGTTTTTTGTTTAAATCCATCTTTTTTTATTTGATCGGATAATTTAGGATGGGGTAGTATTTGAAGATTAAAAAAACAGGTTATGATAAAAATTGAAATAATAGCTAATAAAATATTAAATCTATTGATTCGCTTGCTATATATATCAAAATATTTATTATTCATTTTTCATATCATTCATTTTTCATATTTATTATCTCAGGTTCAGGAGCTATAGCAATCATAATATCTTTTACTTGTGATGATATATATTGTTCGCTAGAAAAGAAATCTTTATCACTTTGTAATTTCTTAACAATACTAGTGTTTGTGCTTGTAGCTTTTCTTAATTCAATAATATCATTTTTTAGTTTAGAACATTGATTTTTTATTGTGAGAAAAGTAATGAAAAAAACAGAAACAAATATTATTGAGAGCGTATATACAACAAATATATGCAAGGTGTTATTTTTTATTTTTCTTCTTTTTCCTCTTTTCATGGTTTCTTAGCCGTATGTTTTTTTACTGATGATAGCTCTGCTAATCTTAGTTTTGCGCTTCTTGAACGATTATTAATTGTTAATTCTTTTTTCGTTGCCTGAATAGGTTTTTTTGTTAGAACATTAAACTTATAATCATGTTTTAGAATTTTTGGATCGTAATAATTCATTTCATCTGTTATAATATTGTCTTTAAAAAAATGTTTTACAATTCTGTCTTCAATAGAATGAAAGCTAATGATTGCTATTTTTCCACCCTGATTTAAATATTGAGGCACGATTTCTAGTGTTTCTTTAAATATATTTATTTCATTATTCACTGCAATTCTTATAGCTTGAAATACTCTAGAAATAATTTTGTTATTACATCCATTCAAAGAATAGAAAATTGCATTTTTTAAATCTTCGGTTGTATTCATTTTCTTTTCATTTCTTTTCAGGATTATTCTCTGTGCAATTTTTCTTGCATGGCTTACTTCTGCATATATTTGTATTATTTTTATCA
>CAYOTG010000067.1:0-5634 GCA_964406825.1 uncultured bacterium | reverse complement strand
AAATGATTCCTACATTTCCCAGAGGATGCCATTGTTCATACATACGGTGATCAGGTCTTTCTGAGTGCATTGTTAATCCATATAACTGCCTTGATAGACCAACTGCAAAATCAGCTATATCTATCATCTCTTGTACTTCACCATCTCCTTCTGCTTTAATTTTTCCCATTTCAAGAGCAACTAAACTACCTAATAAATCTTTATTTTCTCTTAAAGCATTGCCCATTAATCTGATTAGTTCTCCTCTTTTAGGTGCAGGAATCATCCTCCACTCCTCGAAAGCATCATTAGAAGCATTTATTATTTTATCATAATCTGATTCAGAACATTTATAAACCTTTGCAATTAATTCACCAGTTGTTGGATTTATAGATTCTATAGCTCCTTCACTAGAGGTATTGAACCATTTCTCTCCACCTATACATGAGCCATAATTTTCATTATTTATATTTAATTTTTTAAGTATATCATTCATAGTTAATTACCTCGTAAGTTCATTTGCAGTATTATCTTCATTATCAGATTCTTTATTATCCCTAAATGACCAATAACCTAATACAATTATCATTATTATAGATACTATAGGAGTTGCATAATTAAATTCTGATGATGAATATATTAGTAATTCTTCAAATCGTCCAATTAACAACGATATTCTACCCATAACAGCAAAACCAAATGATGCTCCAAATTTTATCATCAAAAAATAGACACCTAATTTACTAATTTTACCAATTGTTCCTTTATGTTCTTTTGAAAAGAAAAAATAAACCAAACCTGACAATACCCCTATTAAAACTATTATTTGATTTATTATGTCTAAAGTTGAGCCATTGAAATTTATAGCTGAACTTTTAATCTGTGTCAATATATTAGAATTAATAAAAACATAAAATTTGAGTCCTGCTGCCATACCTACGATATATGCAATAGATATCCTTGCCAACCAGCTAAGATTTGGAACCAAACGTAAAACCATGAAAATACCTAATATAAAAGGAATGATATAAGATAGTTCCAATTCATAACCAGCATTTACGTATGATGGAAATAAACGGCCTAATAAGTTTGGATAAATTTGATCCCAAAATGTAATTGCAAAAATATAACCTGCAGAAATACCAATAAAAATATGTTCTGCTGATTTATAAAAAATATTATCACCATAGAGATAACTGAAGATACTAAGTGTCATTAAAACAACTAACCATGCTCCAATAATATCAAAATTAAAATTCAAGAATACTAATCCTTTCTCTTCCTTTTTAAATAATAAGATATATTACCAAATACAATAAATATTACCATTACAACGTGTGCTAAAGATTGGGCTGACATTCTAGAAGTTGCTTTACCTGGATAAATCTTACTATCATCTAATATATATTTATTATTATTTTGATTAATCATAAAGTTATAAACTAAATTCTCATATTCTGCAGCACCAGGCATACCTGCTAATATCCCCCTTAATTGCCCTGATTCAACATAAGGAATTGCATCAGTAACCATAATCGAAGTACATCCTGATGATAGAGGAACATTTTTAGGGTCACAGGCATACTGAACCCATTCAGCATTACCAGGAACACCTGCAGATAAATCAAAGACAAAATCAAAATCTTCAACACTTTCAATACCTTCCATCATAGGAATATCTTGTATAAATTTCTTATTAATATCCTGCATATATATACCTCTAAAATCAGAGGCAATATTTTTGATTACAATCTCACCTCCTACTTTATAATCAAACATCACATAATTCAATCCATCTCGTATACGAAAAACTCCAGATTCTTCAACTTGTGTCACAACATCTTTTGCCATAATAACTCCCTCTGGCCATAAAGATATGATATAAACTTTAATCCCTTTGGAAAAAAGTTGATTAAGTAAGGCTATAGCCATAGGATGTATTTCAGGCTTTGTGCTTGCTCCATATTCAAAAGAAATAAGCACCTTGTCATTTTCTTCTAAATTAGAGATTTCATTAAAAACAATTTCTGTATTTGTGGTTGTTTTTATAGGCATCCTAATCCAATCAGGTTTAAGTAGCGGAATAAGTACAGATAGACCTATCAGTATGAATATCCACCGTCTATCTACATTTCCTAATTTTATTAATAATTGTTTCATTAAATTAAACTTAATCTCCTAAGATTGTTTTTTCTCTTCCCGTTATAATTCTAAATGATTGAGCTACCGTTCCTAATGCTATGCCAATCATAATTGCTCTTGCTCCAGCAGTTGCAGGGACAGCAAATATCCATTCTTGAATCAATGGAATAGATAAAAAAGAAGGTGTAAATAAATGCCAATTAAATATAAAGCCCATAACAAATAAAATGATATTTGAAATTATAAAAGATATAAAATAGATTTTTCGATCTTTAATAAGGTGTCCAAATAGTACAAAGATGAATGCTATATACATAAATGTAACTAAATACCAAGGGATAAGAGCTCCAATAGGCACTCTGCCAAGCATTAATATAATACCTGAAACTAGCAATAATGTAGCCTCAAAATTTCTAATTCTAAATGCTCTATATGATGCCGATGCAACAAAAAATGCTAATAGAGCAAACATTGTTGAAGCAAGAGGAAGATATACAAAATTAAATATCCAATAAAAAGTAGAAGTTTCATCTTTCAAGTGTGCTCCAAATGGAACATTTGCATCATTATAAAAGAAACCAAAAAATATCATTATAAAAAATGATACAAGGGTCAATATGCTATATTGCCAATTTTTTTTCTTGTATGATATTTTATTAAAATGTAATTGCAAAAGATTGAGGACACCTAGAAAAGCCGCAAACCCTGCAATGATTTCATACCATTGTGTTGCATCTTTATCAACAAAATTACCTAATGCTTTATTATTAATAAAATGTCCGGATAGGACTAAAAATCCCATGAATATCAAAACAAACGTAGCAAATTGTCTTTTAAAAAATATCATTTATTAAATTTTGTTAATTCTAAATAATTCTATAATATCGTATGCAATTAAATTCCAATAATTAAACAATGAAAAGTATACAACTATTACTATAGATATCATACATAGCAATTTAACATAATCTTGTCCTTTTATGCTTCCAAGCATTTCAGGGTTACCTGATAAATAAGCGCTAGCTGCATAAAACTCTTCACCTATCAGCGTATAATTACATGCTGTAACAAAAAATGGAATTTGCGAAGAAGAACCAGTACCTGCGATTTGTATTGCACCAATCGAATTACCTGTTTCTGCAAGTATAAGAGATTCTGCATAGAATTTTCCTTGATAAAAAACTGCTGCTGGCTTATCTCTTAGCATAATGCCATTAACACCTGCAGCATAGGCAAATTGATCATCTGTTACATAGTGAACCATATCATTTCTATAGAGATCTGTTCTTCCCTGTTTTAAATATGCTTCTTTACAAGTCTCTTTTGCTGTTTCCATTACAATAGGTACTGCAACAGGAACGTGTAAGTTGGTTTCATACTGTGCCGTCATTTCTGCAACATGTCCTAAGATTGTAAGTCCTGCTATAGTATCTATTTGATCTAATCCAGATATTCCTGGAACAAATAGTACTGATGTTCCCATTTCAGTTGATCTGCCTACAGCTTCTTCCATTGCATTTATTCCTGCAATGGGTCTTAAATAAATTTCTTCACCTTTATTAGCTTTCTCAATAAAATATTCTATGATAAAACATGATATAAAAATAGCATAGAATGTCATCTCATTACCAACAACAAACATATCCCATGGATTAATTGCATAAAGGAATATTAATGTTAATGGCATTATTAAATATTTTATATAGCTAGACATAATTGTTTATATTGATTTATATGTTTTTTTTTCAATAGTTCTTATTAAAAATTCAATATTATTTCTATCTTCTAATAAATCTGCAATATTATAATATCTTTTTTCATTAATAAATGAAGTAATAACTGGGCCACATGCATACATAAACTGATTTCCTATAAAGGATATATATTTAGTGCTTTCTAAAAAGAAAATAAAAGGAACACTCATACCTTTATCGTGTATATAATTTGCTGCTTTTATGAGTTCTTCTTTTGACTGATTATTCATATATATATTTTAATACTTTTAATCAGATAAAATTACTTCTAAATTTGTTCGCGGTATGATTTTTGTTGAGCCATCATCAAATAAAATTTCGGCCACTCTAGTTAATGTCCCAGAATCCATTTTTTTCAGTTCATGTGGAAGGCTAATAACTTTACCAAGTTCACCAAAATAAGGCTCCCTAATTATCCTTACTCTTGAATTTATCCCAATAACTAAATCTTCCTCATTGTGCTCTACTAATTCATCTGGATTTTTATCATTATAAATAAAGACTTCAGGCCTTAGAACACCTGCTCTTATTTGGGTAGATCCATTAACTGAAATATATTTATTATTACTATCTAAAAGTAAATCATATGTTTTTTGTGACATTTTAACATTACCAAAACCCTCAGTAATAATCACAGTTAAGCCTAATTCTGTTCCTGTGATAGCAACACCAAGGGAATATCCTAATATTTTGGATAGAGAATCATAATTAAAACCACCTGTAATAATACCAGCAACACCTACTTCTTTTGCTTTTTTATAAATATCATATTCTAGAAATGACCCCACAACAATTATACAATTTTTGTAATCAGAAGATATATCTTCCACTTTAACAGAATTAGATGGATTAGAGAGTACTTTCAGCTGACCTTTTTTCTCTCCTCCTATTCCAATAATACCTTGAATATAAGTTCCAGATGATTTAATCTGAACACCCTCTTCTTTATATACATCATTTATTTTCCCAGGTATATATGCATCAACTTCTATAGGCTCTGGTGGCTCAGATATAACAATTTGACCTGTTATTTCAGATATTTGTGTAATTTCGCCAGCAGTAGGTGATTTAACCTCGGATTTAAATAATCCAAATAAGCCCTTGCTTTGAGCTATCAGTTGTCCCTCTATAACATCATTTCCAATTTCAACCATCATACATTGCTTTAGATAACTTGGCTCTATATTTAGTTTATTTGCAATATTTATCATTTTAACATTACCAGGAATATTTGCAGATGCAACAATATCATCAGCAGAAACAATTTTATCTATCTCAGTTTTAATTTTTCCTCTAAGTGGCAATATACGATCTTTTAAAATAGTGTATTTTTTTAATATCTTTAATCCTGGAGTAAATGATTTTGACATATTCTAATTAAACTCCTTTGTTGCTATTGACCATTCCACAATAGCTTCATTTTTATTAAAATGAATCGGCCTTCCTCTTCCATCTAAAATAATTCCAACTTTTCCAATTTGAATTTTTTTAACAATAGGAACACCCTCTCCAGAACCAATATCATATCCTTTTTCTGGATTGAGTGTTATATTACATTTCAATATATCTAAATCAATTAATTTTATTTCTCCTGCTTTCAAATCACCTTCTAGAATTTCATTACCAGTATCTATTTTGTATTTTAGCATTAAATTATTTTCAATATATTTTCCAACTGGAGCAATACATGTTCCAAGCCTAATCAAACAATCCTTATTAAAAACTTCTACTGCCGCCTCTGGATGAATTGATGACAAAA
>CAYOTG010000066.1:0-5647 GCA_964406825.1 uncultured bacterium | reverse complement strand
AGGAAAACATGGGATTCATTGCCTGTTCGCCCCTTACCAAAACGAAATAATATTGTATTATCATCAACTAATCAATTAGATGCTACCACTTATCATTCATTAGAAGAATGTTTAAACGCATTAAAAGATCAACCAATAGAAAATATATTTATTATTGGAGGTAGATCAATTTACCAACTATTTTTTCATCTAGCAGATTGTTTACATATATCATTTATAGATATAAAAAATAATAATATAAATGAATTTTTCCCCTTTGACATCATTACAATAAAACATCAGTTTAAACAAATAGATGAAAAAAAATTATCTAAAAATACTATATATACATATTGGGAAAAATTATAAATAGAAGAAAAAAGAGTGAATCAATGATAAAATTAAAGAATATAAAATTTGAACAGTTTGCTTCTATTTTTCTTTGTATTATTGGCATCATACTTATTATTGATACAATATTAGCACAATTTTTTAATAGAGGTACTTATCAAAGTAATTTAGCTTCAGTCTATTGTATTGCCTTTATATTATTATCTATAAAATATAAAAATATATTGTCTAGAAAATATGTAACCATCCCTTTATATATAATGATAATACAAACAATATACTCTTTGGTTACAAAATAGTTAGGCAAACTCCTGCTATTGCAAATGACATAGATAGTAATCTAATAGGTGTTATTCTCTCCTTTAAAAAGAGCCATGATAATAAAATAATAAAAATCACAGATGTTTGACCTAAGATACTTGCAATAGGTGGATGTTCAATATTGGCATAGCCAATAATCCAAAACCCAAGAGCTAAAAAAGTCCCTAATCCTGATCCTATAATTACTTTTTTGATATTTTTAGATTTCTTTAATGGATGAATCAAGAGTATTTTATCATTTTGAAACATGAAAATAATCCAGGCTACAAAAACACCAGGTAACAATCTAAACGCAGTAACCCATAGCTGTATATTAATATTACCTGCTGCCTTTGATAATACTGGTTTAATTAGGACTATTCCAATACTACTTAAAATAACAGCTGATATTTGCAGCATAATACCCAGCCTTTTTACCCTAAAATCTAAATCATCTATATCTTTTTCATAATTAATAATTAATATCGCTGTGATAACAATTGCAAATCCTAAAATTTGCTGATTAGTTAACACCGTACTTAAAAATATAACAGATAGAATATATATAACAACAGGTTCAAAACAGTTAATTAATGCAATACGATTTGCTCCTATTTTACTAAGAGCATAAAGAAAAATGATATCTGCTAAACCCATTCCTAAAACTCCACTAATCAAAATTTTGATATAATCTAATGTTTCAAAACCATCGTACCATATTGGGATATCTGTAAATATAAATAAAGAAAAAAAACAAATCGTTGCTATCGTATTTTTTAATGCTGTAATTAAAAATGGGGAAATTTCCTCACTGGCAGATTTAAATATTATCACTGCAATACTCCAAAATATGGCTGCAGATAAGGCTGCGCCTACCCCAAAGTAAGAGGAACTAGTTATTTGATTCATATATATATATCATACCCTTTAGAGTCAAATCTTGATCAACTGAATGAGGGAAACTCAACTGAGGAGATATCAAATTAGCAAATCCACCCGTTAAAATAATAAAATATTCTGTATTGGTTTCTAAAGTAATTCTTTTAATCATGCCTTCAACCTGATCAACTGCTCCAAACATTATTCCAGATTGTATATTAGTTGTAGTATCTATACCTATGGCATTATCAGGAAATAATAAATCAGTGTCACATAAAAGAGCTGCTTTTCTTAATAAGTAGTTTGCAGATGTTTCAACTCCAGCTGCTATTGCGCCTCCTATAAACTGATTTTTATTATTAATAACATCATAAGTTGTGGCTGTTCCAAAATCTATAATAATGGCTGGGGCAGAATATTCATTTTGTGTTGCTACCATATTGCATAATCTATCTGCACCTATAGTTTCTGGATATGGAACCTGTAAATCTAACTGGCTAAGTTTATAGTCAATATTAATAATTGATAAATCATACCTTGCTTTTAATAGGTTTGAATAATCCTTGGTTAATTTAGGTGCCACTGAACTGATAATGGCGCATTTGATATCGTGCTGTTTGATATTATCTAAAAAAACTTCAAACTTGTCGATAGAATTAAAATGTGAATTTTTAAATAATTTATTTCCTTTAAATAAACCTACGGTAATAGATGTATTCCCTATATCAATTGCTAATTTCATAATACTGTAATCGCTCCATCGTAATGCATATAATCATTATTATTATTAATTACAGCCTGGCCAAATTCATTTATAGTTTTAAAAACTCCCTTGATTGGTTTATTATTTTCACGAAATGATATTTGTTGATTTATATGTATACAATTCTCCATCCATGTCTTAATAAGGAATGTTGTGTCTATGTCATCTAACATGTTATCTAACTCGTTTAGAATACATGCAAGCAAAGGTTCCCTTTGAATTGGATGTCCTGCAATTTCTCTTAGTGATATGGCTGTATTACTTAAGTTATCAGAAAAATCTTGAGAACATTCATTAATATTTAATCCAATGCCAATATTAAGAAATGTTTGATTATCTATTCTCTGTGATTCTATTAAAATCCCTCCTAATTTTTTATTATTATACATAATATCATTGGGCCATTTAATTCCTAAGCTAATAGATGTAAATTTGTGTATTCCCCTAATGATTGCAATAGGTATTAGTATTGCATTGAGATTAAACTGTTTGCTAGAGAATATATTTTTTAATAAAAAAGAACATGTTATACTTTGTCCTGGTTTTGAAAACCATTCATTAGCACCTCGTCCTCGTCCCTGTTTTTGATTATCAGTTATAACTATCAATTTTCTATTCGTATTGATTTTTTTTTTACATAATAACCAAAGTTCATCATTTGTTGAGTCTATATTTGTATAGTATATAACCTCTTGAGCTATATGTTTTGTTCTTAAATTTGATTCAAATAAATTTGTAAAGAACACTTATAAATATTCTCCATGGACATCTCGCATAGTTTGACAAATTTCTCCAAGAGTACAATTATTTTTAATACATTCAATAATTATTGGTAAAAGATTATCATTATTAGTAAGTGATACTTCTAATTTCTTTAATGAACTAGTAACATTTTTATAATTTCTATCTTGTTTAAATTCTTTTAATCTATTCAATTGATCATCAATAGCATCTTGATCAATATTTTGAAGAGGAATCGTATCGTTATTTAGATCTTCAAATTTATTTAAACCAACTATAATATGTTCTTTATTTTCAATTTCTTTCTGATATTCAAATGCTGTATTAGATATTTCATTTTGTTGAAAATTATTTTCAATCGCTAAAATTGCTCCACCTAAATCATTTATTTTTTTAATTAACTCTACCGTTTTTTCTTCTATTGAATCTGTTAAGGACTCAACATAATATGAACCAGCAAGCGGATCTACAACATCAGCTAAGCCTGTTTCATATGCTAATATTTGCTGTGTTCTTAAAGCTAATTTAGCTGATTCTTCAGTAGGTAGTGATAATGCCTCATCTCTAGAATTTGTATGCAGCGATTGAGTTCCTCCTAGTATTGCTGCTGCTGCTTGCATTGTAGTTCGAACAACGTTATTATCTATTTGCTGTGCTTGTAATGATGAGCCTGCTGTTTGAGTATGAAATCTGCATAACAATGCCTTGGTATCTTTGACACCATAACGCTCCTTCATTATATCTGCCCATATTTTTCTAGCCACTCTAAATTTAGCAACCTCTTCAAAAAAATAATTATGACTATTAAAAAAGAAACTGATTCTTTTTGCAAAACTATTGACATCTAATCCACGATTTATAGCCGCATCAATATAACTGATAGCATTTGAAAATGTGAATGCTAATTCCTGAACAGCATCTGAACCTGCTTCTCTCATATGATATCCAGATATTGAAATGGTATTCCAATACGGCATTTTTGTATCACAAAATTCAAAAATATCTGTAACTAATTTCATACTAAATTTAGGAGGATATATAAACGTGCCTCTTGCAATATATTCTTTAAGAATATCATTCTGCACTGTCCCTTTTAATTTTGAAATTTTAATTTCTCTTTCTTCTGCTACAACAATCAGCAAAGCTAATAAAATGATAGCTGTAGAATTTATAGTCATCGAAATTGATACTTTATCAAGCGGAATATCTTGTAATAAAATTCTCATATCTTCAATAGTAGAAATTGGAACCCCTACTTTACCAACTTCTCCAACAGATAATTCATGATCAGAATCATAACCTGTCTGAGTTGGTAAATCAAAAGCTACAGATAGACCTGATACTCCTTGATTCAGTAGATATTGATATCGTTCATTGCTTTTTGATGCAGAAGAAAAACCTGCATATTGACGCATTGTCCATAATCTATCTCTGTACATATTTGGATAAATACCAGAAGTAAATGGATATTCTCCCGCTGGGTTTTGTCCATAATATGGTTTTACATCAATACCAGAAGCTGTTTTTTTATTTTTATTAGGCATTAATAATAATTTAAAATTATTTTGCTTATTAACATATGATTAATGTTTAATCATTATATGATTTTAAAAAATCTGTGGACCATTTTTTAAAATTATTATTAAGAATGGCTCTTCTTGCATTTTTCATTAAATTATTGTAAAAGGATAAATTATGTTGAGTAGCTATTCTATAGCCTAGTATTTCCTCTGTTTTAAATAAATGATGAAGATACGCTCTTGTATAATTTTTAGATATTGAGCATTCATTATTAGTATCAATAGGTGTTTGGTCATCTCTAAATTTTGCATTTTTAATATTGATTTTCCCTGTAGAAGTAAAAAGTTGACCATTACGCCCATTACGAGTTGGAATAACACAATCAAACATATCAACACCTAGTGAAATACTCTCAATAAGATCAGAGGGTGTCCCAACGCCCATTAAATATCTAGGTTTAGATTTAGGCAAAATACCATTTAAAAAATTAACAGTAGAAAGCATTTCTTCTTTAGGCTCTCCAACTGCCAATCCTCCAATTGCATACATCTTTGCATTTAAATCAATTAATTGTTCCGCAGAAATCTTCCTTAATTTTTCAGATGTTCCACCTTGTACAATAGGTGAAATAATTTGCTCAAAATTATATTTTGGACCTTTATTTTTTAAATGATTCAGACACATTTTTGCCCATTGAGTAGTGAGATCTACAGCTTTAGTATGCTCTTCATACGTTGCATCAGCAGGAGGACATACATCCAATACCATCATGATATCAGAACCAATATAACGTTGTATATCAACAATTTTTTCAGGAGTAAAATAGTGTTTACTGCCATCTAAATGTGATTTAAATTCAACCCCATTATCATCAATTTTTTTAAATTGAGATAAACTATATATTTGGAATCCTCCTGAATCTGTTAAAATAGCTCCATCCCAATTCATAAAATTATGTAATCCTTTAAACTGTTTTAAAATTTCTATTCCTGGCCTTAAGTATAAATGATAAGTATTACTTAGAACTAAGTCAAAATTCATTTTTTTAATTTCATCTGTGGATAAGGTTTTAATTGCTGCATATGTTCCAATGGGCATAAATACAGGAGTCTC
>CAYOTG010000065.1:592-5666 GCA_964406825.1 uncultured bacterium | reverse complement strand
TTTGGGAGAAAATGATTATATTTTATTGTTGTCTTTTTTAAAAAAAATACCTTTTTAATATGTTTTTATTTATCTTTTTTTTAGGGGGGGTTTTTGCTCTTCATGTGCCCCAAAACCTTGTTGTTTTAAGCGATACTATTTTAACAGATGTTGATTTTTATGAAAAAATATCAAAGGACGACTGGGATGTTTTTGATGTTGATAAAAAACGGCGCGTTTTTGATGATTTTTTAAAAAATGAACTTGCTTATTATGATGCTATAAAAAAAGGGTTAGACTTAAACCCAAAAACATTCCTTTCTTTAAAAACTAGAAAAAAACAGGTTTTGCTCAACAATATTTATGAACATATTATTGCTCGGCCACTTGTTGATCCTTTGGTGGTTGAAAAAAACATTAAAAATCTTCAAAAAAAAACAGAGGCGTATCATTTATTGGTTGGATATAAAGGAAGTTCTCAAAACACAGAATCAACTATTTCTAAACAGGCAGCAAAAACGCTTGTTGACAGCTTGTATTTAGCAATTAAAAAAGAGTCTGTAGACAAAAACCTTGAAGATGTTTTTATGGATTTTGCGTTTGATTATTCTATAGATCCATCTGTAAAACAAAACCGGGGGTTTTTGGGGTGGGTTCCCTGGGGAAGAACAACAATGTCGTTTCAAGAAGCTTTATTTGATTTGCCTAAAGGGGTTTTGTCTTCCCCTGTTCACACAGAATATGGGTATCATTTAATTTTAAAAAAAACAATGGGGCTCTCTAGCCATTATTATTACAGCCAGGAAAACTATTTAGACCTGTCTTTTAAGATTGCTGAAAGCTCTTTGTCTTTTGATTCTTTAAGGGTTTTGTCCTCTTCTTTTGATAGCCTTACCATTAAAAAAACTGGCCTTTCTTTTAATTCTTCTGCTATTGATTCTTTGGTTGGTTTTGTATTAAAAAAACAAAAACAGGAGCGTTTGGCTGGAAATAAAAATCAAATAATTGACTGGTTGTTGTCTTTAAAAAACAAGGTTGTTTTGTTTTCTAAAAACGACCGTGTTTTTGGGGTTGGGTGGTTAATCAACCAATTAAAAGAAACTCCCTCTTCAAGGGTTCCTCCTTTAAAAACAAAAAAAGACTTAAAAGATCTTCTTGTTTTTTTTGTTTTACAAGAAGAGGTTTTGAAATTAGACCTAGAAAAAAACATTTTAAAAACAACTTCTTTTAAAAGGGATTGGTTAAATAATAAAAAAAATATTATTTATAATGATTACATTTCTTTTTTATTAAATTCATTAACCCCTATAGATTCAGCTTTGGTTATAAAAGAATATAAAGAACAAACCCTAGAAGAGCGTTTATTAAAGCCCAAAAGAGTTGCTTTTTCTGAAATACGTGTTTTTGATTTTCTTGTGGCCAAGGAAATTGTAGAACAATTGGCTTTGGGCGCTTCTTTTGATTCTTTGTTGGTTCTTTTTGGAGGCAGCATTAAAGAGCCTGTAAGTATAACAAAAAAAAGCCCTCTCGCCGTATCCCTTTTTAAGAAAAAAACTAACGATATTTCTGAAATAATAAAAAACAACGATGGTTCTTTTTCTATTGCAAGGGTAGAAAGGTTTTTAGAAAAAGAGTTTTTTTCTTTAGATTTGGTTTACCAAAAACTAGAGAGAGAAATTTTAACCTCTATGCAAGATGTTATTAAAAGCTCTTTGTTAGAAACTTTAATAAATGATTTAAAACCAACGATTAACCCCTCTGTTTTAGGTTTATGACTACCTCTCTTTTTATGTTTTTGTTTTCTTTCCTTTTTTCTCAAGAGAGCCCTCTTGTTGATGGTGTTTTGGCAATTGTAGATAATCAAATTGTTTTGCGGTCTGATATACAAGAACAGGTATTTTTTCTCGCTAAAGAAAAAAACCTTTCTCCACAAAAAACGCCCCTAGCGTTTGAAAGGCTTTGGGATAGGGTGGTTCAAGAACAAGTTGATAGGCTTGTTGTTTTAAGTTTTGCAAAAAAAGACACTTTGGTTGCTGTTTCAAGCGAAGAGGTAAACAAAACCTTAAACCAAAGGATTGACGCTTATATTAGTGTTTTTGGATCAAAAGAGGCTTTAGAAGACTCTATGAAAATGTCTATTAATACTATAAAGGGAGAATATTACAACACAATAGAAGAGGAGCTTTTGGTGGAAAAGTTTCGCTTTTTTAATTTTAACAACACTTCTATTACTAAACAAGAAGTTGTTTCTTTTTTTAACGAAAACCCCGACTCTTTTCCAAAACAAGAGCCTGTAATAGATTTTTCTATTATTCAAGTTCCTGTTGAGTTAAGCGTTGAAACAAAAGACTCTGTTTTTCTTTTGGCCCAAAACGTTAAAGATAGCCTTGTGTTGGGTCTGCTTGATTTTGATTTAGCTGCAAAAAGATATTCTCAAGACCTTGGGTCGGCCTCTTTTGGGGGAAGCTTGGGATATACAAAAAGGGGTTCTTTGTTGCCAGAATACGAACAGGTTGCCTTTTTTTTGGAGGTTGGAAGTTTTTCAGATCCTATAGAAACAGCGTTTGGTTTTCATTTAATTAAACTTGAGGATCGTTTGGGTGAAAAAATTCATTCGAAACATATTTTGTTTTCTTTAACCCCAGGAAGAGGAGAGGTAGCTAAAAATAAAAAACTCCTTGAAAAAGAAAAAGAGCGTTTTTTTAACGACCCTTCTTCTTTTGATTCTTTGGCCATATCTTATTACAACCAATATAAAAACCTTTCTGGTTATTATGTTGATTTTTTAACTTCTTCTATTCCTCTTTTATTACAAAACCGGCTTTCTTTTATGGAAAACCATTCTTTTTCGGAGGTTTTTGAAGAGGGTGGTTTTGTTTTTTTATTATATAAATATATGGGGAAAAAACCCACCAAACTCTCTTTAGATGTTGATTGGGTTTTAATTGAACAAACAGCTTTAATACACAAGAATTACAAAAACTTTCAAAAGTGGATAAAAAAGAAAAAGAAAGAGGTGTATATAGAATTTTTCTATTAACCTTTATTATCAACAAAATAAAAAGATATCAACAGTTAAAGTTTTAGTTGAAAAAAGGGGTGTTTGGTTTAGGTTTTTTAAAGTCTTTCTTTTAGGAATTTAAAAGTTATAAACATATACACAACCATAATAATAATAATAGCTTTATATTCTTTTATCTTTTATTTTTTTTTCTTTTTTATAATGCTTGTTAAGTTGCTAAAAAGCAATTAAAATTTAGGGTGTATTTCATTCATAAAAACACAAAGAAAAAAGGGACCAACCCTTTACAGCGAAGAAACTTTAAAAAATGAAATTTAGAACAACAAAAGAAAAACTTTTTTCAGCTCTAAACGAAACAAATAAGATCATTCCAATTAGGACAACACTTCCTATTTTGAGCTGTGTTTTAATAGAGGCAAAAAACAACAGGGTTGTACTAACAGCAACAGATTTAGAACAAACAATTATTACTAAAATAGATTCAGAGGTACCAGAAGAAGGTGTTTTAGCTGTACCAGGAAACAGGTTTCTTGAGATTGTTTCTGCCCTTCCTTCTGGAGCCATAGAGATAGCCACAACAGAGGAAAAAGAAGTTGAAATAAATTCTCCAAAAGGAGCATATAAAATAATGGGCAAAGAGCCCTCAGAATATCCAGACACACCCAGCTTAAACCAAGAACAAAAAATAAAAATTAAGGGCAAAGAACTTTTAGATATAATAAACAACACTTTATACGCAGTAAGTAAAGACGACCTCAAACCAGCACTTTGTGGTGTTTATTTAAATATAGATAAAACAACAATCATGGCTGTTTCGACAGACGGCCACAGGCTTGTAAAATATCAAAAAGAAATTGAAGAAAAAAACCCCCCAGGGTCAATTATCATACCAGGAAAATTTTTTACTATTTTAAAAAACAACATAAATGCAACAGGTGAAGTTTATATGAATTTAAGCGAAAACCACATAGATGTTACAGAAAACAACACAACAACAATCACAAGAATTATTAAAGAAAGTTTTCCAGATTTTAATAGTGTTATTCCAGACCAAAAAGAAAACAAAGCAACGGTTAACTCAAACGAACTAACAGAGGCTATTAAAAGGGTTTCTATTTTTTCAAACAAAACAACAAGACAAATTGTGCTTTTTTTTGAAAACAACGAACTAACAATTAGCACAGAAGACAAAGAGACAAGGTCTTCAGCAAAAGAACATGTTTCTTGTGAATTTAAAGGAGACCCAACATCAGTGGCATATAACGCACAATATTTAAGAGAGGTTATTCAACACATAGACAGCGCAGAGATAGAGGCCTTTTTAGGAGGGTCGCTAACCGCTGCGGTTTTTCAGCCCCAAAAACAACAAGAAAAAACAAAACTAACAGCTCTTTTAATGCCCCTTAGAACAAAAGATTAAAAATGTTTAAAAACATAAACAAAGTTATAGATAAAATTTTAAAACCAGACCAAAAAAAAGAATATTTGGTTTTTTTAGAAATAAAAAAAAACTGGAAAAAAATAAAAAACAAAAACCTTCAAAAAAACGCAAAAATAATAGATTATACAGATCAAACAATAACAATTAAAGCAAAAAACCCAGCATGGAAAAATGAACTTGTTTTTTTTAAAGAAGACCTAAAAAAAAACTCTCAACAAGCAGCATAAAAATCAATAAAATTATAATTAAATAAAATGTCAGAAAACCAATATAGTTCAGAAAAAATAACAGTTTTAAAGGGCCTTGAGGCTGTTAGAAAAAGGCCAGCCATGTATATTGGAGATGTTGGAAAAAAGGGGCTCCACCACCTTGTTTGGGAGGTTGTTGATAATTCTATAGATGAGGCGATGGCAGGTCATTGCGATAGAATTATAATAACAATAGAAAAAGACAAAAGTATTTCAGTTGAAGACAACGGCAGGGGGATTCCTGTAGACCTACATAAAAAAGAAGGAAAATCAGGGCTCGAACTTGTTATGACAGTTTTACACGCAGGAGGAAAATTCGATAAAGATACCTATAAAGTTTCAGGGGGGCTGCATGGTGTGGGTGTTTCGGTTGTAAATGCTCTT
>CAYOTG010000065.1:0-582 GCA_964406825.1 uncultured bacterium | reverse complement strand
AAACTTGGAATAGCCCAAACAGCAATAAAACAAACACGAAAAACAGAAAAAACAGGAACAAGAATTAATTTTACACCAGATTATAGTATTTTTATTAATCAAAGCTATGAACACGATATTGTAAGCGAAAGACTAAGAGAACTAGCTTATTTAAATAGCGGCGTTAATATAATTTTAATTAACAAAAAAACAGATGTAAAAGAAGAACATTTTTATAAAGGGGGGCTAGCAGAGTTTGTTAAATATTTAAACAGAAAAAACACACCCCTTTTCACAGAACCCGTGCATATAAAAGGAGAAAAAGAAAACGTTCCTGTTGCCTTAGCTTTAAGTTACAACGAAACATATAGCTCAAATATTTTAACCTTTGTAAACAACATAAACACAATAGAGGGAGGAACACACCTCGCTGGTTTTAAAACAGCCCTAACAAGGTCTTTAAACCAATATGCAAATAAAAACAAAATAATTAAAACAAAAAAAAATGAAAACATTTCTTTAAGCGGGGATGATGTTAGGGAGGGTATAACAGCTGTTCTTTCTATAAAGGTTCAAGAACCACAATTTGAAGGACAAACAAAA
>CAYOTG010000064.1:0-5729 GCA_964406825.1 uncultured bacterium | reverse complement strand
TCTGATAGTGATGATATATCTCCATCTTCCTTAAGTTCTAAATTGATTTATAATATGACACCTGCAATTGCATTTGCTTCAAGTTATACCTATAAACAATATAGCGATGAAAGTTATGAATCCTTTTTTATGTTTGAGTCAGCAGTTCAGCTTTTAAATTTGAATCATGGCAATTTCAATTCTAATATAAAAGTCTCACCATATGCTATGGTGAGTTTAGGTGGTAAAAATGTGTTATATTCAAAAAATGAATTTGGATTAAATCTCAAAGTATTTTTTAATTAAAAAAAAATATTTAACAATTCTATTTAAGAATAAAATATATTTTTAAAAAATACTCTATCCATCAGACTAAAGAAATTTACAATAGAGAATTAGAATATTTAGAAGATGGTATTTTGAATAGTAAAAATCCCTACCATTTTTTTTCTTTATCAACCCTTAATATTGATTACCCCGAATCAAGGACAATTGTTTTAAGAGATATTAAAAAGAAGCCATTGAAAATTTTATTTAATGCAGATTTTAGAAGCCCAAAAGTAAAACAATTAATTAAAAATCCAAATTGCACTGCTTTATTTTATGATAATAATCGTAAAATGCAATTGAGATTTAAATGCCAATCAACTATCAATCATAAAAATAAATTGGCAAAAAAAATTTGGGGTAATACACCGTTGCAAAGTAGAAAATGTTATATGGGAGATTATAGCCCAAGT
Source organism: uncultured bacterium (assembly GCA_964406825.1). Lineage (GTDB taxonomy): Bacteria > Fidelibacterota > Marinisomatia > SCGC-AAA003-L08 > D37C17. The sequence goes on along the minus strand of CAYOTG010000064.1, from coordinate 5,010 downwards.
GAACTGACAAATTGCTGGGAACCAAATATTCCTGATAAATATTTTAAAAAAGATCCTGAACGGGTTGATAGTGAATTAGGATATAAAAATTTTACAGCTATAGAGCTTTTTATTATGGTAACAGATATATTAGAATTACATCATGATGGACATATAAGATTTAGAGTAGAGAATAATAAGTTTTTATTTCTTGCTCCTTGAATTTTTTACATATCATTACATATTTATAGATTTTTTATGCTTAAAAATATAATATATTTCTTTTAATTGGATTAATTATGACTAAAAATATATACATATATTTATTACTTGGATTTCTTTATACATCCGACTTTATTCCTGATAATAATAGTACTTTAAATTATATCCAGGTGTTCTTTAAATGGCCACAAATTGAAAATATTGAATATTATTTGGTGAATATATATAATAATGAAAATGTTTATCAATTTAATTCACCATATAATTCAATATTAATTGAAGATTTATTTGATTGGAATAATGAATATTCTTGGTCTGTTTGTGGTATTGATAATTCTAATAATCCAATATTTTGCCATGATTCAAATTTTTTTTCGACTAATCCTTTACCAGGCTATTATCCAGATAGCAATGAAATTTTAGTATTGGAAGATGGATATTATGATGGAATTACAATAGTAGACTTTGATTCAAAAGGATTTTCTGCTGCTATTAATAAGACTGGTTATCCTATTTGGTTTGTAGATAAGTATTTATTTGGTAATTTTCCTCCTAAAATAATTGTAACACAATTATTAAACTCAGGAAATTTTATTGGACTTGGTACAGGTGTAGGTTATGAATTTGATATTAATGGAGATATAGTTTTTCAAACCTCATCTGATTATGGAGTTCATCATCATTTTATTAAGTCAAATTCTACTTATTTTTTAATTGATGCTAGGCACGAGTTGCATCCATGCCCAGAAAATTGTCCAGATAATTTACCGGAAGATATCTATTGGCAGGGTGACCAATTTATTCAGATTAATAATAATGGAGAATTAATTTGGGAATGGGATACGTTCGATTATATAGATTTAATAGATTATAATCCATTATATCTTGATAGATTATCAAACGATTATCAGTCTGGAGATGCTTTAGATTGGACTCATTCTAACTCTATTTTTTATGATAATCAAAATGTTTTTGTATCTATTAGGAATTTATCAAGAATAGCTAAAATAAATTATGATACAAAAAATTTGGTTTGGCATTTAGGAAATGAAAATTTCATGAATCAAATTTATTTTAATAATAATATAGAATTCTCTGGTCAACATTCTGTTCAGATTTTAGATAATAATAATATTTTATTTTTTGATAATCATACTCTTTTAGATCCAGAAATATCTCGATGTATTGAATTTAGCTATGATGAAATTAATGATTCTGTTAATGTTGTGTGGGAATATATTTTACCTGATTCATTATACACAGGATCCCGTGGTGAATGTGATAGACTTAATAATGGGAATACATTAATAAATGTAGGTAGAACAGGTAATTTAATAGAGGTGAATGATAATGATGAAATAGTTTGGCATTTAAATATGATTGATAACAATACGGAGATGCCATCATACAGGTCATCAAGAGTAGAGAATCTATATCCATTAGCATTTTCATTTGAATTAAATGATTTACATGGGAATTATATCAATCAAGATTATCATATTAGTTATTTAGATACCTTGTCAGGCTACATATATAATCAAGGATGGGAAGATCAGTCCTATTCATATATGTTATTAGATCAAAATGAAGTTAATATGTATAATGATACCTTAAATATCAATGCTAATAGTTCAGAACAATTCTTGATATCTATTGCAGAATTAGAAATTATCAATGATTATGAATATACAATTAGAATTACTCCTATTAGTAATAATTCTTTATATCAGGAGGTGGTTTTTAGCATTAGTAATATTGGAGATATTAATAATGATGGTATTATTAATATTCTAGATGCTATTGAATTGGTTAATTTTATTCTTAATTCAGAATATCATAGTATTGCAGATATAAACTCAGATAATGCTTTAGATGTTTTAGATATTATTTTAATTATTAATATTATTTTGGAGTAGGGCTTATTCAATGAAAAATGATAATTTGATTTTAACATTAGGCACGGCTCAAGATGGAGGATTCCCTCATATTGGTTGTAATTTAAATTGTTGTAGACAGGCCAAAAAAAAACCTAATCTTGGACGATTGATTGCTTCTCTTTCTATTGTGGACACATCGAAATCTAATGCCTGGATTATTGATGTAACTCCTGATATTAGTAAACAACTTAGAATATTAATGAAATATATTCCTGATTTAGAATATCCCTCATTGTCTGGAGTATTCTTAACGCATGCTCATATTGGCCATTATATTGGGTTATTATATTTTGGATTAGAAGCTTTGAACCTGAAGAATATACCTGTATATGTATTACCAGGCATGAAAAATTTTTTATGCAATAATTCTATGTTCTCCAAAATGATAGAAAATAATAATATTATTATAAAAGATTTAAGTGAACAGTCTAAAATTAGATTAAATGATGATTTAGAAATTGAACCCTTTTTTGTTCCTCATAGGAATGAACTTTCAGAAACAGTTGGCTATTCGATTAAAGGTGAGTCCAAATCTTTACTATATATCCCAGATATAGATTCATGGGAAGATTGGAATATTAATTTAGTTGATATTATAAAAGATAACGATATTGTTATTATAGATGGGACTTTTTTTTCCAAGGATGAAATTACACATAGAAACATTGAAAAAATTCCACATCCATCAATAATTGAAAGTATGAGTTTGATGGAAAAATTACCCTTAAAAGAAAAAAACAAGGTGTTTTTTACACATTTGAATCATACAAATAAAGCTCTAAATGATAAATCTGAAGAGTATAATGATATCATTACCACTGGTTACAATATTTTGAAAGATAAGCAAACTTTTAGGTTGTAAATTAATCTATGTTTTATAGAATTTTTTATATAATCCCATTTTTATTTTTTTTAGATGCAAAGGAAGTTACATCTAGCCAAATAGAAACTATATCTAATAATTTTATTAATAGTAGAATTCAGAATAATTCTGATTACACAATAAAATCTATTCAACCTATCAATACTAAAGAAGGTTCTCCAGCTATTTATATTATTATTTTAAATCCAATAGGTTTTATTATTGCATCTGCCGAAGATAGAGCCATGCCAATATTGGGTTATAGTTTTGACAATATTATTGATATGGACAATTTCCCTAATTCATTAGATGCTATTATAAAGAGTTATATAAGGGGTATTGAATATATTGTAGACAATGATATTCCCATAGATGATTCTAATGAATTATTATTTAATCAATACTTAAGTGAGAATATTGTTATAAGAGATGATTCAAGAGATATTGTTCCATTAATTACAGCTAATTGGAATCAAGGAGGAGGATGGAATCATTTTTGTCCAGGGAACTCTGTGGTAGGCTGTGTAGCCGTAGCCATGGGACAGGTTATGTATTATTGGGGACATCCTACACAAGGTGATGGATATAGTCAATATTATGATCCAGACCATGGTATAATTGCTGTCAATTTTGAAGAATATAATTATGATTTTAATAATATGTTTGATGACTACCCTACAGAAGATTCTCAATTATTGCTTTATCATGCAGGTGTTGCTGTTCATATGAACTATTCACCATGGGGTTCAGGTGCATCAGTTTGCTGGGAAGGACCATCAGCACAAAATGCATTAGATGAACATTTTGGATATAATAATGATATCACATGTGAAGTAAAAATAAATTATACAGATGAAGAATGGGAACTGCTAATTAAAAATCAGTTAGATAGAGGCTGGCCGATTGTTTATAGGGGCTATTCTGATGATGCAGGACATGCTTGGAATATGGATGGATATCAAGATAACTATTATCATTGCAATTGGGGATGGGGTGGATCTGCTAATGGATATTTTTATTTTGATAATCTTAATGGTGGAGGGTATAATTTTATTGATAGTCAGGCAGCTTTATTAAATATTATTCCTGAAAATCTTATTGAACCTGTTGCGCTCTATGATTTTATTGCTGATGATTTGTTTGTGCAATTTTTCGATTTATCAGAGATGGTAAATGAAGATCAAATCATACAATGGGAATGGAATTTTGATGATGGGAATGCTTCTTATGAATCATCTCCACAACATATCTATGATGATTATGGAAGTTATAATGTGAATCTTACTGTTATGAATAATTATGGTTTATATAGTTCTCCTCATTTTGAAACAATCATTTTACTTGATTTATTTGGAGATTTAAATGGAGATGGATTTATTGATGTTATTGATGTAGTGCAATTAGTCAATTATATTTTAGAAAATGATATGAACCAGAATTTTGGGCTTTATGATTTAAACTTAGATTTCCAAATTAATGTATTAGATATAATTTTATTAGTTCAAATAATTATCGATTAATTTTTTAATGTACTATAAAACAAGTCGTGGATTATGAATAGTTTTATCTTACCTCTAAATGATGAAGCATTATATAGTGCTCACAATTTAATTACTTTTATATTATTCATTGTTTGGATTATGATATCTATTTTAGGTTATAAATTGAATGATAGTGAGTATAAGAAAAATATTACTATATTTTTAATTGGGATTAGTTTTTTTCAGGAAATTTTTGATTATTTAAATAGATTTTTATTTAATGATTTATATATTGTTACAATACAAAAGGATTTACCCTTACAATTATGTCACTTCGCATATTGGTTCGCTGTAGTTTGTTTAATCTGTCAATTATATAATTATAAATATAAGCAATTTTATTTTAATTGTGCTTGTTTCCTTGGGTTTAGTGGTGCTTTGCAAAGTATTATTACAGTTGATCTAACAGGTATTTATACTCTTGGAGATATATTAGCTCTTCATCTTCAACATTCTTTTATTATTATGA
>CAYOTG010000063.1:0-5857 GCA_964406825.1 uncultured bacterium | reverse complement strand
ATATATATTCTTCAAGCAATAGCATATGTCCTTTAAGTCTAGATAGTTCTTCATTGATATCTTTTTTTTCTAAAATAATAGCTACCTCTTGATATAATCTATTATCATCAAAATCAAAATCAGGAATTATATCATTTATCCTAGTCTTTATTTTCATTAATTCTTCTTTAGAATTATCAGATGATAATCTAACAATTTTTTTAACTTCTTTATTAATAATTTTCACTATAGATAGAATATCTTTTTCAATTATTTTTCCTTCTTTTTCCCGATGATTTCTAAATGCTAACAAAGCCTCATCAATACATTTTAAAATAAACTTATTACCTGGAAATTGACTTGAATGTTCAGACTCAAAAACATCAGGTAATTTCAAAAAATAATCAATAGGTACTTCAGCAGTAGAACCTATTTTTTTTTTTAACAACTTCACTTCTGATATATATTCATTTAATTTGTTATCATTTATCTTTATTTTTTTACAATTAGTTGTATTTTCTATCAAATTAATGTTTAAATATACCTTTCCTCTTTTACATGCTTTGCGAACTAAAGAAATGATATTATTTTCATACTTATAGAGAGACTCATGTATTTTAGGCAGAACCTCTAAGTACCTGCTATTAAGTGATTTAACTTCAACTATAACATCATAATTAGAATCATTATCCTCAAATCTACCATAGCCTGTCATACTGTGAATCATAAATATCGATAACCTTTATAAAATTAATGGGCCCTGATTTTAATATATTTAGAATAGATTTGCAAGAGTTTTAATGAACTTTCTAATTATCTAAATTAATATTGAATCCTACACTATGATTATTTGTAAAAATTTCAGAATTATTATTTATATACGCATAATCTAAATCTATATTCTTAAGCTGCAGACCAAACCCGAAAGTAAAGTCATTTTCATTTAATCCTGTGCGAATAAATAAATTATCAATAATTTTAGTTTCAAGACCTAATTTAGAGCCATTAGTCATATTATATTCATAAAATATAATGTTTCTATCTGATATATTAATGGCTGTAGCTAAATAGCCATTTAAATCAAATTTTTCTAATAAACCTGTATCCCATTTTTTAAAAGCTAAGATATTATCAATACCAAATGAGATTTGATTTTTTTTCATTTTTATAACATATCTCATATCAAATGAAAATCCTATACTAGAAATATTATCTATTCTGTGAAAAATTGGTTTAAAGTTCATACCCATTATAAAATTATTATCTATTAATCGATTATATGCTATCAATAAGCCTGTTTCTTTATCTGGAAAATTATAAATCTGAGTATAATCTATATCTTCTAAATCGGGGTATCCATCATCTTCCCAAGCTGAATTTGTATTAAAATTATTATTAATTTCTCTTCTAACTATACCTAATAATAGGTTGGATTCATTCTTTGCATAAATACAGTATGATAAATAATATACACTATATAGATTAATATATCTATCAACAGATAAATATATATTATTATTACTATTTAATAATATAGGAGAATCAAATGTATTGCTAATATTATCTATTGATGCATGAATTTTACCTATACTAATATTACGAGGGTTGGATATAAGACTATATACATTATCATTGTTACTAAATGAAAATGAAAAAATAAATATAACTATTACTAAAAATTTGAACATTATTTTTTAATTTTATTTTTTAATGAGTGCAGTATATTCAGAGCTTCTATTGGAGTAATATTATCTAAATTTATTTTTTCAAATTCATCTAATAATATATCTTTAGTATCAAACAGCTCTTCTTGATGTATAAATTCACCATCATTTTTAATATTCATAAATTGAAATAATAGTTCTTTTGCTCTATTTAAAACATATGATGGTAAACCCGCCATCTTTGCAACATTAATACCATAACTTTTATTTGCTCCGCCTATCTTAATCTTCCTTAAAAATATAATATCATCATTATGCTCTTCAACAGCAACATTAAGATTAAAAGCATTAGGTAAATCATCTGCTAGAGCTATCAATTCATGATAATGGGTAGCAAATAACGTTTTAGCTTTAACCAATGGATTATTATGAATATATTCAGTAATAGACCAGGCTAAAGATAATCCATCAAATGTTGAAGTTCCTCTACCAATTTCATCAAGAATAATAAGACTTCTTGGAGTTGCATTATTTAAAATATTTGCAGTTTCATTCATTTCAACTAAGAAAGTAGACTCTCCTCCTGATAAATTATCACTTGCACCTACTCTAGTAAATAATTGATCAATTATAGAAACGCTTGCTTTTGAAGCAGGGACATAAGATCCTATTTGTGTAAGTATAGAAATTAAACCTATCTGTCTTAAGAAAGTGCTCTTACCAGCCATGTTAGGACCTGTTATAATTGCCATTTGTTTTTTCTTATTATCTAATTCTAAATCATTAGTAATAAATTTTTCATTCATAGGTAACATTTTTTCAATAACAGGATGTCGAGAATCTTTAAGCTTAAAACTTAAGGATTTATTATTTACTTTAGGCTGTACATAATTATTATTATTTGCAATTGTAGAATGCGAAACGATTACATCAAATTGAGCTATAATATCTGCATTGTATTGTATATTTAAAATATTCTTTATAATCAGATTTGTTAATTTATTATAAAGCATATTTTCAATAATTATTATTTGATCATTTGAAGATAATATTTTATGTTCATAATCTTTTAATTCTTCAGTAAAATATCTTTCACTATTTGTTAAAGTCTGTTTACGAATATAATTAGTTGGTACTTTATTTATATGCGTTTTTGTTATATCAATATAATATCCAAAAACTTTATTATATCCTATTTTCAAACTAGGAATACCTGCCAATTTTCGCTGCAAGTCTTGATAATCCAATAACCACTTATTAGCATTCTCAGATATAGAACGGAATTCATCTAACTCTTTAGAAACACCATATTTAATATATCCTCCCTTATTCAATTTAGCTGGAGGATTATCTATTATAATTTTATTGATTTGTGAGCATGTTTTTTTAATATTTTTTGCTTGAGAAATTAATTTTAAAATTGTTTTACTTTTGGAAATACGTTTTTTAATCGTAAATATTATTGATAGTGAATTTGATAAATTAATAATATCTCTTGGATTCGATTTGTTTGTAGATATTTTAGATATAATTCGAGGTATATCTGAGACACTTTTCAAATCATCTATAATAGTTAAATCTTTAATGTGATTTTCAATATATTCACTAATCATTTTTAAACGATAATTAATTTTTTTTGTAGATAAAAGAGGTTTTGATAAATGTTGTTTTAATAAACGCGATCCCATTGGAGTAAAAGTATTATCTATTGTATTTATCAGTGTTCCATGTAAACCCTTGCTAGATATAGAAGTGAAGATTTCTAAATTACTCAAGGTAGATGAATCAATTTTCATAACATCTCCATGAATGATTTTTGATAGAGATGTTATATGTTTAATTTTTCCAAAATAATTATTTTTAACATATTCTAAAGCAGCACCTGAAGATATAATACTCAAATCTTTTTTAATAAAACCAAAGCCTTTTAATGAAGATGTTCCAAAATGATCAATTAAATTTTCATAACAATTTTGATGATTTGCAATCCAATCATGATAAGTGGTTATTAATACATTATTTATTTTTGTTTTATTAAGTTTTTTGACTTGTTTTTTACATATAATAATTTCACTAACTCGATATTGATTTAGAGTATTGTATAATTCTGAAATTTTATCTTCTCCAGCACTAAATTCTCCAGTTGAATAATCTAATATAGAATATGCAAATCTATTTTTATCAATATATAAACTACATAAAAAATTATTTTCATTATGATGTAAATATTTTTCTGCTATAGCTGTTCCAGGAGATAAAACCTCAACAACCTCTCTCTTTACAATGCCTTTTGCCATTTTAGGATCTTCAACTTGTTCACAAATTGCAACTCTATAGCCATTAGTTAATAATTTATATAAATGTTGGTCGAGTGAATGATATGGAAATCCTGCTAGAGGTACAGATGAAGCTGCACCATTAGATCTTTTAGTTAAAGCTATACCTAGAATATTAGAGGTTATTTTAGCATCTTCATCAAAAGTCTCATAGAAATCTCCCATTCTAAATAGCATAATTGAATTGGGATATGATTCTTTTGCTTCCCAAAATTGTTTCATTACGGGGGTAGCATTTTTTATATTATTCTTTAAGCTTTCTTTCATTTCCTACTCTATAAGTTATATGAATTTTATCTAAATATTCTAACAATGGAACCGCAAATTTACGTGATGTACTGGTTAATTCTTTAAAAGTTTTAATATCTAAAGATTGATTTTTCTCAAAATATTTTCTTATAGTATCTATTAATAAATCAATATTTTTTTGAGTAAATAATAGTGTGCCATCTAACATAATAATTGCTTTATTTGAAATTCTAATCTTTAATAATCTTTTAATCATTTTCTCATTATCATTAAATGCACTAATCAATTCATCAATCGTAATTGCATGTAATTTATTATCATTTATTAATTTATATATCTTATCCATCAGTTTAATTTCATTATTTGAGAGCTCTATTGAAAAATCATATTTGGACCAATTATTATTACAATATTTAATTTTTCTTTTTTGTACTAAATAATTTAGTATCACATCTAAAAAATTTTCATTAATATTTAAAGAAATCATTATTTCGTCTTTAATCATACCATTTTTATATGGATTCTTTTTATGAAAGTCCTTAAAATATTCAATTATATTATTAATAATACAGTTTAGTTGCTTATCTGTTAATATCCATTCATCTTCTAATACTATAATATGTGAAATTTGTTTAATTACATTTTTCGATAATCTAACTGAAATATTCATATAACTACTAAAAGATATAAAATTAAAAGGGTCTATATCTTTAGATTCTATTATCAATGCAAGTCTTATATACTCATCTTTAGCATTATATAAACTAGAAATATAAGTTTTATTGTTTCTCCATTTTTTATAAATAGAAAAATCTAGAATTTGTCCTCCACCTATTGTTACTAAAGGAGAATATTTTCTAATTATAAAATTATCTCCAATAGATAATACCAATGGTTTTTCAAACTTAAGTAATGCTCCAGTTTCTTTATTAGGCTCTAATTCTTTATCATTGAATAATTTAACCCTTGCCATAACCTCTTGCGTTCCACAATAAACACGTAATCGTTCATTATCTTTTATTCCTTTTTCAACTTTATTGAGTATTTTAATAGAAACAATTGCAGATTCATATGTTGAAAAAAAATCTTTTTCTGATATATGATTACCTTTTTCAATTAATATTTTATCAATGCTATGAATATTAATAGCACCCCTATCACCAATTTTTAATTCTTGAACCGATTCATTATGTGTTTGTAACCCCCTCACTTTAATTTCTTTATTTTGAGGTAAAATCTTTAATTTATCTCCAATTTGAATTTTTCCAGATAAAACTGTTCCTGTAATAACAGAACCGAAACCTTTAGATGTAAAAACTCTATCTACAAAAAGTCTAAAAACATCAGAATTTTTTCTATGATTATTATAATTATAATTAATTAAATAATCTTTTAACTCAATTAAACCTATATTCTTAATGGCAGAGACCTTGTGTATCTTTTTATTTTCTAAAAAAGATCCTCGAACAAATTCAGTAATATCTTTTTCAACTAAGTCTAGACATTCTTGTTCTACAATATCCACTTTATTAATAATGATAGAGCCATCAACTACATTAAATAACTTTAATATCTCAAAATGTTCTATAGTTTGAGGCATAATTCCATCATCTGCAGCTATAACTAACA
>CAYOTG010000062.1:0-5863 GCA_964406825.1 uncultured bacterium | reverse complement strand
CTTGGTTTATTATGAATCCTGATTTATTTGCAGTTTTTAAAATGGAAAATTTATCTATATATGCTAGCCTATTGTTTTTTAGCATACTTTATACGCCTATATCTATGATAATGGGATTTATTTTTAGTTTTATTTCAAGGAAAAATGAGTTTGCTGCTGATGCATATTCAGCTAAAACATCTAATATGCCAGATAAACTAATAACAGGATTGAAAAAAATGTCAAAGGAAAATCTAAGTAATTTGACGCCTCATTGGTTGAACGTAATGCTTAATTATAGTCATCCTCCCGTCCTTGAAAGAATTAAGGCACTTGCAAATTATAAAAATAATTAATCACATGGAAATATTAGAGAAGTAATTAATAATTATTGTTTTACAAAAGATATAATCCATAATTTATGCCCAAGTTAAAAATTTATTTATAAATGTTTTAAAATATAGCCCTTGTAGCTCAATAGGATAGAGCGTTCGCCTCCTAAGCGAAAGGCTCCCAGTTCGATTCTGGGCGAGGGTACTTAAAGGAAATATATATGAAAAAACAAGAAATTAAAAAAGATGTTATAAGAGATAGGATTATAGGATTTGCTAACTACATATCCAATAATACTGCGAGTGTTTGGATTACTATAGGAGTTATGGTTACTCTTATTCTTGCGATTACCTTTTTTTCAAATCAGAGTAAGAATAATTTATTAAAATCTAATTTAGCAATGGGATTAGTTCAGAACAGGGCTATTAATGATATTTCAAAAGAGGATTCATTATTATTACAAGATTATAAAAACATTTTAGAAAATCCAATAAGTCATCATGACTACAACCAGGCTTTTATTTATCTTATTAATAATGCTGTGAAAAATGATGATAAAGATTATATCGTGGATTTACTGTCCAATAATCAATTTTCAAGTAATGACGATATGTTAAATGCGTTTTTATATAGGATGAAGGCTCATTACTTATATTCAGAAGATATGGATAATTGTGCTAGGTATTATAAAAAAGCTATCGAACTCGTTCCCAGTTATGATTTTAAAATAATATGGGCTACTGATTTGATTGACTTATATCTAGAAGACACAAATTATGATGAAGCAGATAATACCTTGCAATTATTGAAAGATTTAATAGGGGACGAAGAGAATCTATCCTTGTCAGAAAAAAATAACCTCAACTTTATAGAATCAAAAATAAGTCAGTTAATAAATTAATTATTTTTGAATACCATTTAATTTCATTAATTTATCTCAATTGAAAGTGGGGATTTATCCCCACTTTGCATTTGTATAAAAAATTTTAAATCTTAAGGAGCTAATAAGTGAACAGTAAAGATATAATAGATGCATTTACATATGTAGCTAATGAAAAAGGAATAGATAAGGCAAGCTTAACAGCAATTATAGAAGATATATTTTTAACATTAATAGCTAAGAAATTTGGCGAGGATAATGAAGAGAAATTTAGTGTAATTGTTAATATGGACAGAGGAGAAATCGAGATATTTCAAGAAAAATTAGTTGTAGAAAAAATACAGGATATAAACGATGAGATTCTTCTTAAAGATGCTTTAAAAATAGATAAAACAATGATTGTAGGAGATATATGTATTGATATTTTGGATCCTAGCACGTTTGGTAGAAGATTAATCAATACGGCGAAGCACCACCTCTTAAATAAAATTAAAGATGTAGAAAAAAAATCTGTTTATGATGAATTTGTAAATAAAGTTCATGATATTTACTCTGGATACGTGCATCAGATTCAAAGGAATAGAATCTTTATTACAGATGAAAATAAAAATGAACTCATATTACCTAGATCAGGGCAAATCCCTAATGATAGATATAAAAGAGGGCAACAAATAAGAGGACTTATAGAGAGCGTTGACTATAGTGTTAAGGGACTAGAAATTATTTTATCTAGAACAAGTAATATATTTTTAAAAAGACTTTTTGAATTAGAAGTTCCAGAAATAGATGATGGTATTATAGAAATCAAATCTATATCAAGAGAACCTGGAGAGAGAAGCAAAGTGGTTGTTTTTTCATCAGACAGACGTATCGATGCAGTTGGTGCATGCGTTGGTATGAAAGGTAATAGAATTCAATCAATAGTTAGAGAGCTAAATGGAGAAAAGATTGATATTATTAACTGGAGCGATAAACCAGAAATTTTAATATCAAGATCTTTGGCTCCTGCAAATCCAATTAACTTATTAATTGATGAAGAAAAACCGTATGCTGTAGCAATTTTTGAAGATGAGGATTTAGCCATAGCTATTGGCTCTAATGGACAGAATATTAAGCTTGCTTCAGATGTAACAGAATATACTATTGATGTAATTAAAAAAAGTGAATATGAGTCAAACCAGGAAGTTGATTTATCTTCTATTGATGCTCTGTCAAAAAAAATCATAAATTTATTATCAGATAATGGAATTAAAACATCTAAAGATTTTTTAACTGCAGAGGTTGATACATTATTAGCTATAAAAGGTTTTGGTGAAAAAACATATGAAAAAATTAAACAAATAATTCAGGATGCATTAGCTGCATAAGTTATAATTAATATGGCCCAAAAACGAATATATCAAATAGCTAAAGAACTAAATATCTCACATATTGAGATTATTAAATTCTTAAAATCTGGAGGTATTGAAGTTGCTAATCATATGGCGCCTGTAGATAATAATACCTATGATTCAATCTTAATGGAATTCTCTAAAGAGAAAGCTTCCATTGACAGGCAAAGAAAAGAACGGGCAAGAAAGGAAATTGTATCAAATAAAGAAGATACCGTAGAAAATAAACTTGATTCTGCTGTAAATGCAGTGCTTGAGATTAAGGAAGATAAAAAACCTGATAAAGAAGTTGTTAAAGAAAAAGACGAGAAAAAGGAAGAAGATAAGTTAGTAGATGAAAGTAAAAAGGAAGAATCTGTTAATAAAGAGCTAGAGGACTCAAGTGAGTTAAAAACAGAACCGAAATCTCCTCAAAAATCTCCAAAAAGAAAACTGAAAAAAATTGATATGTCAGCGATAGCTGATAAAATTAACAGTAATAAAAAATCAAAGTTTACAAAAGCTGAAATTAAATCAAGTAATACCTTGCCTGTAAATAAAAAAAGTAAGAAAAAAACAAAGAAAAAGAAAGAAACTGATGATATCGAAGAAATATCTAATACAACTATAAAGGTTCCAGAATTTACTACAGTTGATGAACTTGCTCAGACAATGAAAGTCTCTAGTCAAGATGTTATTATGAAATGTATGGGCCTAGGCTTAATGGTAACCATTAATCAAAGATTAGATATGGATACAATTGAAATGGTTGCTGATGAATTTGATTTTGAAGTAGAGAGGTTAGATATTTATAATGATGGTGAACAAACTACGGAAGGACTTCAGAATGAAGAAGATCTATCTCCAAGACCCCCTGTTGTAACTATTATGGGTCATGTAGATCATGGTAAAACATCTTTACTTGATTATATAAGAGATACAAATATAATTGCTGGAGAAGCAGGTGGAATTACCCAACATATAGGAGCCTATGAAGTTAAGGTAAAAAATGGTCAGAAAATTACATTCATAGACACACCAGGTCATGCTGCATTTACTGCAATGAGAGCAAGAGGTGCACAAGTTACAGATATAGTCGTTCTAATAGTAGCTGCTGATGATGGCCTGAAACCTCAAACCCTAGAAGCAATTGACCATGCTCAGGCTGCAAATGTTCCATTGATTGTAGCTATTAATAAAATTGATTTACCTGCTGCAAATTCAGAGAATGTTAAAAAACAGTTATCTGAAAAAAATATTTTAGTTGAAGATTGGGGTGGAAAATATCAAAGTGCTGATATTTCCGCAAAAAAGGGAACAGGTATTGATGAATTATTAGATAAGATATTAATTGAAGCTGAGGTGTTAGATTTAAAAGCAAATTATGATTGTAATGCCAAAGGTGTTATTGTTGAATCACGTCTTGATAAAGGATTGGGTCCTATCGCAACAATTTTAGTTCAACATGGAGTTGTCAAGAAAAGTGATATCTTTTTATGTGGTGCTCAATATTCAAAAATACGAGAACTTTTAAATGAAAGAAATGATATAGTAAAGGAAGCTTCTCCATCAGATCCAGTTCAAGTTTTAGGGTTTAAAAAAGTTCCAAATGCTGGCGATTTATTTCAAATCTATACGGATGAACGAGAAGCCAAAAAAATTGCATTGCAGCGTTCTCAATTAGAAAGAGAAGCAAATTTTCAGCGTCATCAAAAGCTTACACTAGATCAAGTTGGAAGGAATATTAAATCAGGTGCTATTAAAGATCTTAATATAATCATTAAAGGTGATGTTGATGGATCTATTGAAGCTTTAAGTGATTCTTTAATGCAATTATCAAATGATGAAGTAAATATCAAAATTGTTTTAAAATCAGCAGGAATGATTAGCCAGAATGATATAACCCTAGCCTCTGCTTCAGATGCATTTATAGTAGCATTCAATGTGAGTGCATCTGTTAATGCAAGAAAACTTGCAAAATCTTATGGAATAGAAATTCGTTATTATTCAGTTATTTATGAAGCTATCGATGAGATAAAACTTGCTTTAGAAGGTCTTCTAGAACCTGATATAGTTGAAGATTCTATAGGAAAGGCAATTGTTAAAGAATCGTTTAAAATACCAAAAATTGGAATTATATCAGGCTCATATGTATCAGAAGGTAAAGTTATCAAAAATTCTTTATTGAGAGTTTTAAGAGAAGACGAAATTATATATGAAGGCAATTTAACTTCATTGAAACGTTTTAAAGATGATGTTAATGAAGTTAAAAATGGTTTTGAGTGTGGTATAGGAGTAGCCGGATTCTATGATTTTCAAGAAAATGATGTAATTGAAGTATATGCTAAAAAAGAAGTAAAAAGGACCTTAAAATAAAAGTTAACTCAAGAAAACCTTTTAAACGTTGCGATAGGATCGCAGACCAAATCAAGAAAACTATAAGTCAAATTCTGATAAAAGAAACGTATTTTTCGAAATATGTTATGGTCAGCATAGCAGATGTTAAAGTAAGTCAGGATTTACGGAATGCTGATATTTATTTAAGTTTTTATAATAAAGAAGACAATTTTGATTCGAAAATTTATTTTGATGAATTGCGAAAAAATAGAAAAAACATAAAATACAAATTAGGAAATATTTTAAAATTAAAATACATGCCTAAAATTAATTTTTTTCTATCTGACGATTATGGCCACTATGATAAAATTAATAGGATGCTAAAAAATGATGGATAGTCAAATCTTCTCAATATGGAAAGAAGTTGGTATGACATCATATGATGTTGTTAATATTATTAAAAAGAAAAATAAAGATAATAAAGTTGGGCATTGTGGTACATTAGATCCATTTGCAGATGGTGTTATTTTGATATGCACAGGAAATGAAACAAAAAATATCAATGATATGATGAATCTAAAAAAAGAGTATATTGCTGATATTATGCTTGGTTGTGAAACAGACACATTAGATAATACTGGATCTATTATTAAGGAAAAAGAATGTTTCCTCTTTAAGAAGGATAAAATTATAGATATTTTAAATCAATTTATTGGAAATACTGAACAAATCCCTCCATATTTTTCAGCTTTAAAATTTAAAGGAAAACCTCTCTATAAATATGCACGAAAAGATATTTTTATACGAAAAAAGCCAAGAATGATTTTTATTGATGATATTAAGCTCTTGAAAATTAAAAAAAATATGATTCAAGTGGAAGTTAAATGTGGAAAGGGAACTTACATAAGATCATTAGCAAGGGATATTGCGTATAAGCTAGGAACATATGGATATTTAGATAGTT
>CAYOTG010000061.1:3782-5874 GCA_964406825.1 uncultured bacterium | reverse complement strand
ACTGAATGGCAGCTTACAGTAGAATATGAATCTGATATTACTATTATTGATGATGGAGGGGAAAGTTGCGTATCTGGAGATGTAAATCAAGATGGAATCGTTAATGTTATAGATATTGTACAGACTGTGAATGCTATTTTAGATGATACCATTGAATTGACTGATGAAGAATTATGTGCAATGGATTTAAATGGTGATGGCATAGTTAATGTTATTGATATAGTATCACTTGTAAATATTATACTTGATAATTAAATGATAAAAAATATTTTCTTAACCTTGATAGCATTTGGCTTTTTAGTTGCAGAAGCTGATCATATTATATTTAGTAGAATAACAACTACACCAGATGATGCAGAGATGGTTGCTATTTATAATCCTACATCTGAAGCTATTAATTTATCAAACTATTATTTATCTGACGAAGGATCATATTATTATAATTTGCCATCAAATGATAACTACTGGTCAGAATCTGATAATGATTTTATTGCACGATTTCCAGATATAGATATAGAGTCTCATCAAACACTTACAATAGGATTTCATGATATTGCTTCTTTCAACAATCATTATTCTATAAATCCAGATTTCAGTTTACAAGAAGATATGTTATCTGTATCTAATGATACTAATACAATTGGTTCAGATAATAATATATTATCTAATAATTTTGAATCTTTGATATTATTCTATTGGGATGGCTCTAGCCTAATCATTCAAGATGTTGATTATTTTGTTTGGGGTTTTGCTCAAGCAGGTATTGATAAAACAGGTATTGGTGGTGGCAATCCAGGAATTGATGGTTACTATGACGATACTTCATTTGATGATCAAAATCTGAATATATTAGGTTATCATACAGATGGAGAATCCTACATAAGGAATTCAAGCACAGAAAATGGTGAAGCTCAAGAAAATGGAAATGGATATACTGGACACGATGAAACCAGTGAAGTTTTTATAGATTCATGGGATATTGTAATAGAGAATGGCTGTTTTGTGGCAGATTGTGGTTGCTTAATACCAGAGGATCCAAACTATGATGAAAATGCAGCAGTATCTTGTTTGGATGCAGATGATAATGGTTATGGTGATTGCTGTGCCGCAAATATTATTACTCATACTATTGAAGATATTGTAACAGGAGATGATGATGGTTTTGTAGCTACAATACGTGGAATAATTATAGGTTTTGGTGATTATAGAGAACCTAATAATGGTCCACAGGTTATAGAACTTATGGATTCAGAAACAGGACATGTTATTGATCTTGTTATTTGGGATTGGGATGTTATAACACCTATTCCATCTAGTATTGCCTATATGGTTGACCCTAGTAATTTAACTGAGTATGCTATTTTAGCTACAGGTCTTGTTGGTATTTATCAAGGTTCTTTTCAATTTGAAATAACAGATGAAAGTGATATTGAAGAATATTATGCTTATAACCCCCAAGGAGAGTTTTTTTCAGGGGTATGTGAAAATGCTTTTGAGAACGATCATTTTGATTGTGAAGAATTAACTTCTTATTATTATTGCATTGAAGTCGATATAGATGATGATGGTATTTTAGATTGCGAATGGAACCCATATGAAGAAGTTACTTATGTCAAAATTATTCCTGCTCCATTTGTTATTATACCAACACTTGGAGAACGTTTAGATTACAGCTTTTCTGTACCTTTTAATTCAAAAGTTGTTATTAGAATCTTTGATTTTAATGGAAACTTTGTTACCAGTTTATTGGATGATTTTTTTGTATCATCAGGTGCTGTTGAAAGATTTGAAGATCAATCAGATTGGGATGGTACCGATCACCATGGACAAATTGTTGCTCCTGGTACTTATCTAATGCATATTGAAGCAACCAATTGGGAAAGTGGTGAATACTCATATGATATGGCCCCTATTGTAGTAGGGGTATATAAATAATGAAAAAACTTTATATTTTTATATTACTCGGTTTAATTAATGCTCAAGTGATTACTAATAATTCTTTTAATACTTCAAGATCAATTTCTATGGCAGGAGCAACCGTTTCTAATCCTGGTGATATAGAAAGTGTTTTCTATAATCCAGCCAATCTTTC
>CAYOTG010000061.1:0-3682 GCA_964406825.1 uncultured bacterium | reverse complement strand
AAGATTTAAGCATATTACCAATAAGCACAGAAAAAATTATTACTATTAAACAATATCTTGAAGTTCAAAATATTGAATCTATTTATGATTTATTATATATCAATAATATTAATATTGAGGATATTCATATGATAAGATCTCTTATTAAAATTCCATATAATAATCAAAATAAAGATAAAGAAAGGATTGGTCCTCAACGTACAATTGGTAAAAAAAGGACAATACCAGCTTCTTTGGTCTCTTATTATCCAAAAAGAATAAATATGAATGATATAACTTATGATCAGTTAAGTTTTATTCCCAATTTTTCACCTATAGATGTGATGGCAGTTTTAAAACAGCAAAAAAGAGGAACCATTAAAGGTACATTTCAATTAAAAAATTCACCTGGGATTTCTTATTATGGCTATAAAAATTTATTATCTATAGCAGCATTTGATGATGATATAATAGATAAAACAAGATTTAGATTTGAAACAATTATGCGTTCAGATTCTGAGCGTATAACTGATGAGGAAGACCAGGAGCTTTATTATTCAGGTAAATCTAACCCAGGTATGTTTTCTCGTTTATATTTAGATACCAAAAATTATAGTATGGGATATTTAAGATATAATAATGCAGGTGATCCCAATGGTATATATACAAATAAATTTTATATAGATTTTAATAATATAAATATAGATTTTAATAAAAAATTAAATGATTTTAGAATAGATCATTTTATAATTGGTAATTTTTCTGCTAATTATGGTGAAGGTCTTGTATTTGCATCAGGCGATGAATCAAGGCGACGATTTACAGGGTCTAAGTGGAATAAAAGAAAATTAGGAGTCTCTCCAGATTTAGGTACAACAGAGGAGCTCACATTAAATGGTCTTGCGTTTCAAGTGTCAGGTAAATTTAATAATGATGTAACGGGCCTTAGATTCTCTTATTTTAGATCACAAGATAAAAGAGATGCTATCATTAATGATGATAGCAGTTTTACATCATTGATTTTTATGAAGCCTCGTCTTGGTTGGGGTGCTAGTAATGAAAATCAGGATAGAATTTATGAAAATATGGTTGATGCTCTAACTGAAAGGACTGAAGGAGGAAATATTAGAGTTTCAATCAATGATCAAACAAATTTTGGAATTACATTTTATAAAAGTCTATATGATAGAATATTAGATCCTCAAATTATACGTACGGTAGTAGGTGGTGGAGAAGATATAAACCCCGAATATGATGATGGTACCCTTATTCTTGGTGGAATAGAATATACATGTGCAGAAACAGATGATCCTATACTTGCTGCTTTATATGATAGTAATGGCGATGGTTGCTTTTGTTGTGGTGGAGATCTTTATGCTGATGATGAAGATGAATACTCAGGAGATGCATGGTACTTAAATTATCCCCATAGTAACCCTGCAGATAATGAAATTAATGCAATGTATTCTGACTCAATAAGTGTTGATAGATACTGGAAATCTTCTCGTAGTGTCACAGGTATTAATTTTAATACTGTAATTAATAATCTTGCTATTCATTCAGAATATGCAATGATGAGTGGTACAGGTAGACAAACAGCCCTTTTGATTAAAGGTTTTTGGAAATTAGCTGATAATTTAGATATATTGTTAGTGCATAGAAATTATGATTTAGGATTTGATAACCCTTATCAAAAATCATTTTCTGAGTATCAACGATATAAATCATCTATTTTTGAAGATGAATGGTGGCTTGAAGATCCCATTTATACATATTTATACCAATTTAACCCTCAGCCTCAGGCAGAAAAAGGGACATACATAGAATCTAGATATCAGTTTCATGAAAAATTTGTTTTAGGTTTGCAATGGGATTCATGGCTAAGGAAAGCAGATGCAGCCAGATATTTTAGAATGGTAACTAAATTAGAATGGAGACCACTTTTTAATTATAGAATTTATTTTAGATATAAAATCCAAGCTCGTGGACATTTTTCCATTCAGCATCCAAGTCCATATTATCTTAAGGAAGCAAGAGTTAGATTTAAGTTACGGTTATCTAATTATGATAATTTAGAATTATTATATTCATGGAATGAAACTACTTTTTCACCAAGACCAAGGCTTGTTGATTCTGATAATCCCTTTGTTATTTCTATGGATGTTGGTGACACAGGCTCTCCAGATGAATCCATAGGTTTTAGCTTGGAACACAATTTTTCAGATGATTTTGTAATGAGTGGAGGTTCTGTTTATGCTCATGGATTCTTATGGTATTTTGATCCATTTGATTTTGGATTATTTAATCATGAGTTTGGTCTTGTTAACACCTGGTTTGCAATGGGTGCTCATCCTACAAATGACACAGCTATAAGTTTTAAAGTTAGCCATACTTGGATAAATCCTAGTTCAAGGGTTATAGGAGGTATGACGAGTGAAGGAAACTATGTAACCGATACATATGTTTTAGAAGAACAACTAAATTATAGATTACAAATAGATTATGCTTTTAATTAGAATTACATATATATTTATTTCATTATCTTTTATCTATTCTCAAACATATTTTGATAGAATTTTTGGTGGCGATGTTCAGTTTGGTGATGCACGATCAATGGGTCTTGCAAACTCTTATACAATAACAGGATCAACAAGTAGTATAACATCAAGAAATCCTGCTCGTTTATCTTATTTAGCTGATGGTAATATAGGTATTTTATTTGATTTTCAATTGAATCTGAGAAGTTATTATGAAAGACGAAGCATTAATATACTTGATTCATTTGGAGATTTTCTAACAGAAACAGATTATGTATCCAATCAGCATGGTCATTTTTATAATTCTTTAGGTATTATTATGAGTAGACAAAATACAAATAAAAATTTCAGTTATGGATTTGGTTTATCTCTAATGCCTCTAGCATCTTTTAACTATAATTATGAAGAAGAAGTCCGATTTCAGAATATGGATATAGATACACCTGGAGATATAGGTATTGTTGATGCTACTCTAGGTTTTCATGTTTATAGTAATAAAGGGACTATTGATTTGGCTTCTCTTGGTCTTGGTTTTTCTTATGATTTCAACCCTACTGTGGCTCCAGTATCTTTTGGAATTTCTATTAATCAATTGCTAAGTACAACCATTACTGATCAGATATCTATTGATACTCTGTACAATAGTATCGATCCAAATGTATATAATAACTTATCCAACTTTGAAGATATTGATCAATCTATTACAACAAAGACAAAATATTATCCAACATGTAGTCTTGAGTTCCCTTTAAATAAAAAAAGTTCAATAGTTTTTGCTTTTGAACCAACAGATTTTGTTTTAGATAATAGTACAAGCTCCAATCTTAGCATGTCTAATCTATCTGGATTACCGTGGTATTTAGATTATGATACCCAAACCAATATGTATAATTTTAAACTCAATGGAACAGAGTATTTTAAACCTAAAAAAATTGTTCTTGGTTTTAGAATGAATGAAAAACAATATTCAAAATCGTTGATGATTTTTGAGTTTACAAGGGAATATTATAGTAGATATAATAGTATTCCAGACTATTCTAATGAATTATTTAGATTGAAAGATGTCTACCAATATAAATTTGCCTTTGAGCATAAATTCAGGTTAGGAACTGCAATAAGAATGGGGCTGGCATATAAAACGTCCATGATCAATTTTTTAAAACCAA
>CAYOTG010000060.1:0-5951 GCA_964406825.1 uncultured bacterium | reverse complement strand
TAAAGAACAAAATTAACCATCATAACAACATCAAGTACATTAAACTCTCCATCAGCATTAACATCACCCTTAGCACCAAGCATAATGATTGCCCCCTCACCATATGATGGAATTTCATTACCTATTGAATCAGATACAATCGTATTACTAAAGAATACTTCTAATTCAACTCCAATAGGGACATAAGGACTAACATTGTATACAAGATTTGCTATTTCCAACATTTCTTCTGGAGGATAAGAGCAACCTTCAAAACTAAAAATTATACCTATTGCTTGCAAATCATCAATCATATTAAAATCAGCTGAAAAGCATGGATCTGTAGATTCAAATGCTACAAGATTTAAACCAGGTAAATCTACTGCGATTGTAAATTGGACTCCTCCAACAAATTCATTGGAAGATAAATAAAGTGGAAGAACAACTTCTCCTCCAGGAATAGCGGTGTGATATTCGCCTAATGATAATTGTGCATAAGGATACCATGGACCACCCCAATCACCAAGTAGAAAATTTAACTCAAATTCACTGTCAGGATTTATTTGAGCATCAAGAGTTAAAGATTCTTCATTAACATAGGCTGTTACAGTATAAGCACCTACTGGTAATTCAATCTGGTAATATCCTTCTCCATCTGTCATCACTTCAAAATAGTACATATCTGCATTACTAGGTAAACTTTCAATATGTAATGTTGTATAGGGAATAAAATCAATAACATCTCCATAAATATATGAAACCGTTCCATAAAGGAAACCAAAGCTTTGTTGGTTATTGAACTCTTCACAACCTTCAAATTGACCGGCTGCATTATAATTGGGCTGGCAGTTTGGATTTTCTAGACAATCTTCATAGCCTAAATCACTGCAATTATCTTCATCATTACTTTCAACACAACTGTATCCACCCCATTCATTTGAGATAATCCATTCGCATCCTTCGGTATCAATACAATCTGGATAATTTAATTCAGAACATTCAGCATTATCTTCACATCCATCTAATTCAAATGGACCTTGCCATCCATCCTCAGTACATTCATAATATTCGCACTCATTGATAAATAATTCGCAGCCAAAACAATACCATTCTCCATCTTCGAAACAACCATCATCATTAGAATCATCAAATATACCATCACAATTATTATCTGCTAAACATTCATCACATACAATCATAAATTCTTCTATATCATCTAAAACATCCTGTTCACAGTCTTCTGCACATCCTGATGGGAAAGTATCAAGCAACCAATTACAAAAATAAGTGGCATCATCTTCTGGACTGACATCTTCAATGCCTTCACAATCCATCACACATTCTGGAGGACCATCATTATCATCTTCTATATCAACACAGGAACCCCAACTATTTGGATTATCACTATCTGTAAGCCATTCACATTCTTCTAATGATACACATTCATCTTGAGTTAAATCTGAGCATTCCCAATCTTGCTCTCCACAATCATCTAATTCAAATGGGCCAACCCATCCATTTAAAGTACACTCATAATATTCACAATCATTGATAAACATTTCATAACCAAAATCATACCAATCACCATTATCACTTTGACACCCCTCATAAGTATCATCACACTCACCAATAGGTTCATCGCAATTTTCAGGACCACAAGAGGTAGGATATAATAAACCTTCATAACATGTTATAACAGTTGCACAAGCTAAGTCTGGGTCACAATCATTATTATCAGAACAATCTTCTAATTCAAATGGACCTTGCCATCCATCCTCAGTACATTCATAATATTCACACTCATTGATAAATAATTCACAGCCAAAACAATACCATTCTCCATCTTCGAAACAACCATCTTCATCATGATTCTCATCACCAAAAACATCCGCACAATCAATATCTTCATTTTCTAAGCATTCATAGCAAACTTCAATAATTTCATTGATTTCCATCATTGTTTCATCACTACAATCTCCTGTACAACTGGCAAATCCAGGATCAAAACTAAGATTTGAAATAATCCAATCACATGCTTCATATGGATTTTCACTTGGATCAATATCTTCAATTCCTTCACAATCATCAAGACAATCTGGGGGACCATCATCTTCTTCTCCTGCATAAGCACAATACCCATCAGCTACAGGACTATCACTATCTGTTATCCATTCACAAAAGTCTAAATATTCACAATCATCATAACTTAAACCATAGCATTCTGAATCATCTTCCCATTCACCTTCAATACAGGAACCCCAACCATTTGGATTATCACTATCTGCAAGCCATTCGCATCCTTCTGATAATACACATTCATCTTGAGTTAATCCTTCGCAAGAATTTTCTTCATCATCCCAATCACTGCCATCACCTATTTCAGAACACCCCTCGGTTACTATAATCTCGTTACCTATTTCTTTATATAGAATAATCCATTCACACCCCATATCATAACATTGTTCAGAGTTTGTTATTTCTGAGCATTCATCTTGCATAAATGCAAAACTTATTAAACAGATAATTGATAATAATATTTTTTTCATGTTAATTTTTCCTCTAGGTTTAATAATGATTGTTAATTTAATTGTAATTATAAAAAAACACCAGTTTTTTTACATTTTAATACATTTTTATGTTCTAGCTAAGAATATATCATAAGGGCCAAAAATACATTATTAAAGGGGTACCTAGAAGCACAATCAAAATTTCAAGAGGAAGACCCATCTTCCAATAATCTGTAAATTTATACCCCCCAGGACCCAGTATCAATGCATTGCATTGGTGTCCTATTGGAGTTAAAAAAGCACAGGAGGCTCCAACTGCAACAGACATTAAAAATGCATCTGCATTCACCCCCATAGACAATGCTATACCAACAGAAATAGGAGCCATAATAAGCGCAGTAGCTGCATTGTTTACTATATCAGATAAGCACATCGTGATTATCATAATAAGAGCTAAAATACACCAGCTGGGTAAACCAGATGTCACATTAACAACAAAATCAGCAATCAATTGTGAACTACCCGTAGATTCAAGAGCATTACTAACGGGTATCATAGAACCGAGTAAAATAATAATTGGCCAATCTATTTGTTTATAAATTTCTCTGACCGGAAGGATCCCCGTAAAAATATACAATAAAATAGCCATAATAAATGCTACGGTAGTTGGCAGTACCCCTAACATACCTGATACAATTGCCAAACCAAAAATCAAAAGTGCTAAACCAACCTTTGAAAAAATACCTACATTAAGGTCTCTGTCAGCCAAGGGTAATAATTGTAGTGTATTAATATTATTATCAATAATATTTTCTTCACCCTGTAATAATAAAACATCTCCAACTCGAAATTTAATATTTGCAAGTCTTTTATTAATGGGTTGGTTTTGTCTTGCTACAGCCATAAGAGTTAATGTATTAGAGGTTCTTCGTCGTAAATATGTGCGATTACGTCCTTCTAATGGTGATCCTGGAGTAACTAAAACTTCCTTAAATATTGTATTATCATTTTTTAATCCATCAATACGTTCACGCATTTTTTTTGTAAATCTTAAATTAAATTCATCCATGATCACTTTTAAATCTACAGGGTCAGCTTTGATTAAAAATCTATCTCCTTCTTCAATAATACTAGTCCCTGATGAAGGAATCAACTTTCCTCCTTTAGATATATATCCAAATATTTCAATTTTATATTCAGTCATCTTTTCTACTTCTCTAATTTCTAAATCAATAAATTTGCAACTATCAGGGATACGTATTTCTGTAATATATTCATCGATTGAAAACATGGAAGAACTCTCGGGGCTCTTATGAGAAGATTTAGGAATCAATCTCCAACCTATTAATGCTATGAAAATAACACCTAAAAAGGCAATAGAAAAACCTACTGGACTAAAATCTAACATGGCAAATGTTTCTGGATTAAACTGCTCAACATTTATATTTTTTGATATAAAATACTGTGCTGCTTGTGAAGATGGATTAGCAAGAGCTTCTGCCTTTAACTGCGCTTGATAAGATTCTCGGAATGTAGAGATAATAATATTAGGAGGAGTACCTATCATGGTTATCATCCCACCTAAGATACTAGCAAAAGCAAGTGGCATTAAAATAATACTAGGAGACCTATTTTGCTTTATAGATGTCTTGATTGCAACAGGTAACATTAGAGCTAAGGCACCAACATTATTCATAATAGCTGAAAAAATAGCAACAACTCCACTTAAACTAGTAATATGAACCAATTGTTTATCTGAAAAAGGTTCAATTTTCCTTGCGATTAAATCAACAACACCCGAATTTCGAAGACACCTGCTTACAACTAGTACTGCAGCAACAGTAATGACTGCAGGATGACCAAAGCCTAAAAAAATACTAGATGGATTAATAATTAGGTTAGACTTGCTGCCTCCTAATATAATGTCTGTAATAAAAAGCATACATAAGGCTATAACAGAAACAATATCATAACGCCAATGACCCCATACAAACAAAATAAAGGTCAAAAAGATAATCAGGAATATGCTAATTTGATCAATTGTCATTAGAATAATTATTATTTATTTTTTATTCACAACGACAGTTTTAGAAACACAAAGGGAATTAGGTACAAGAACATTTTCTGTATCTGTTTCAAGCGTCACATATCTTAAATTGATATCAATAACTTTACCAACCTTTTTTTCTATTTCAACGGAATCACCAAGCTTAAAAGGTTCATAAATAAAAATAATAACTCCAGATATAAAATTAGAAAGCATATCCTTGAAAGCAAATCCGAAAGCAAATCCCGTTAATCCTAATCCTGCAACTATTGCAGAAACATTCACTCCAAGTGTTCCTAATGCTGTAATAACACCAACAATAACAATTAGATTTTTAACAATATTAGATAAAACTTTTGAAATAGAATTATTTGAATTTTTATTATTAAATACTTTTTCGACAACACGCTTGAAAACTCTCCCTAATATCAAAAATATTATCAATATAACAATTGATGATATAATATTAGGTACATGTTCATATATTTTATTTAAAAATTGAGTATAATCCATAAAATTAACTTCCTAAAATTTGATTAACTAAAATTACTACATCTATAACATTAATTTCACCATCATTATTCAAATCAGCATACTCTGAATTTAAAGAAGTATCTAAAATAATATTGACTAATACAACTATATCCAAAATATTAATTAAACCATCTTGATTAATATCACCATTGTTCTGTCCACTATCTATGGCCACATCGTAAATTAATTCCTTTAATGCATATTCATGATGAACAGGCCAAACTGCTAACATAACACTTGATGATGATAGATTAGACTCATTAGCCATAAAAGATAATTCAGAATTTTCATATGGACCAATAGATATTTCACCCTCATTATAACTAAACATTTGGGGACCACCATCTATTAAATCCATAAATATATATTTATATGTATTATGATATCCACTATGATTGGTAATCATAAATTCGAGAGAATCTGACATTGCTATAAAATTTTGATTATCTGATTGTGTGTAATTATTTGCAACTACACTAAAAACCTCTGGATAAAGGGATGGTATTTTATACGTTCTATACCATGCGGCATAGTTCATACCTTGATAATTCCATACAACTTCTTGATCTGGAGTAATTTCTCTAAGGGTTGGTTCTCCCTGGCCTAAACCACTACCAAATGTATAAATTAAATAATTCCCATTATCTAGTAATTGTACACTCCCCATACCAAGTCCAAACAAGTTAGGAGGCAACTCATATTCCCATTCTGTTTCACAATAGCTATTATCTATAACTCTAATTCTTCGAATTCTAGTTGTTGGATTATTATCTCCCATTAACATTTGGCTTAAATTTCCATTATCAAAAAAAAGAAGGCTCCCATCATCCATTAATTGAATATTATGCTGAAAACTATTTCCAAGATCTGTGCAGATATTATCA
>CAYOTG010000059.1:0-5963 GCA_964406825.1 uncultured bacterium | reverse complement strand
CCTGGAGCCTGAGCCATTACATGTTCCATAAACAAATCATGAATTTTATCTCTACTTGGCTGCAAATTTTCTTCATCTAAGGTAGGTCTAATATTATCAACAATAGATAAATCAGAAATTTCTGACAGTCGATTTTCTATCGCATCTCTTGCATCTTTATTACCAGCATAAATAATCGGCAGTTTATAATTAATACCTAATCGTGGTTTAGGCTTAGCTGATTGAATAACTTCAGCGAGCTCTACTACATGTGATTTTGTTCCTCCATCAACACCACCTGATAGCAATAACATATCCGGTCTTAATTCTCTTATACGTTTTACTTTTTCATGATATTGTCTTCTATCATTTGAAGCTAATATGTCCATGACTATTGCGCCTGCTCCTAATGCAGCTCTCTCAGCACTTTCTCCCGTCATATTTTTAACAACACCAGCAACCATTAACTGCAAGCCTCCTCCAGCTGAACTTGTTGATATATAGATATCCACTCCTTTGTTGTCTTTGACAGGTGATATAATAGTCTCACCATCTAAGATTGTTCTACCTGATAGTTCTTCTAATTCAACAATGGCATTAAGAACTCCCCTTGTAACATCCTCAAATGGAGCTTCAACAGTCGTAGGAGCTTCACCTCGATAGGTTAAACGATATTCATTATCAATATATTCAATTAATATTGCTTTTGTAGTTGTAGAACCACAATCTGTAGCTAGTATGGTTTTAATATGCTCCGTACTATCCAAGATAGTACCAATATTTCAAATATAAATAAAAACTTGGTGCAACTAATATGAGTGAATCCATACGATCTAAAAATCCACCATGTCCTCTTAAAGAGGTACCAGAATCTTTTACTTCAAACTGTCGTTTAATCATTGATTCAACAAAGTCTCCGATTTGGCCAACGCCACCAAAAATAAATGATAAAATGATTATATGTAGAAATTGTAATCTCAACTGCTTAAATGTATAAAGGCTCTCCACATAGAATATAAAATAATAGAAGAAGCATAATAGGATAAAAACAGATACTATACCAGCTATTGTTCCCGTCCATGTTTTATTGGGACTTATATTTGGTAGAATTTTAGATTTACCAAACTTAGATCCAAATAGGAAGGCAGCTGAATCACAAGTCCATACAGAAATAAACATTACTAATGTTAAATACATGCCTAGAGTCTGCATAGGAATATGAAATATTTCATGATTTCTAATCAGAACAATATAATTCATAAATAAACCAATCCAAATTAGTGCAAAAATAGTAATGGCTATGTTTTCTATTGGTTTAGTTTTTTTTCTAAAAACTTCTAATGATAGTATAAGGATTACCAAAAAGAAGAATATTTCCATATTCATAGAAATTGATTCTAAAAAATGTGTTAAAAAAAGATATATATAAAATAAGAACATGGGGATTATTTGAATTTCAATATCTTTCTTTAAACACATCGAATACAATTCAAATGTAGACATGAAAATGGCTATAAATATTAGACACTGAAAATAAATACCACCAAAATATATGGCAGATAATAATAATGGTATACCTAACACATTAACAAGAACACGAGATTGTTTATTACTATCAGTCATATTTATTCATTATGGTGCATATAAACACCATCTCCTAATTCTATAATTTTAATTTCTACATTGGCTGTGCCTAAATCTTTAAATCCTAATTTAATAGCTGCGCCATATGAACAATCTAATATTCTATCACCTACATAAGGTCCTCTATCATTAATTCTTAGAATAATAGATTTCCCATTATCTATATTAGTGACTCTAGCAACGGTACCCAAAGGTAAAGTTTTATGAGCAGCAGTAACACCATATTGATCATAAACTTCGCCATTGGCTGTTAATTTACCATGAAAATTAGGACCATACCATGAAGAAACTCCTCTTATCACTTCACCCTGTTTTACAGTACTTTTCTTCAGAGGCGTTGAATTATGTTTTTTAGAAGTATTCATATGAGTAGAGGATGAATATCTTGGTGATGCTACACATGAAAATAATATTAAAATAATAAAACAATAAAGAATTCTAATGATCATGATATTTTAATTGTCCTTTTAAATCTGATAAATTATTAACTTTATTTTTTCTGCAGTATTCCCTTAAGTCTTCTACTATTTCAACTCCAATATTTGGGTTTTTATAATTCAATGTTCCTATTTGAACTAAATCAGCTCCAGCTAATATAAATTCAATAACATCACTTGAAGATTGTATTCCTCCAATCCCTATGATAGGAATAGAAATAGCTTGATAGACCTTATGTACATTAGCTAAAGCTATTGGCTTAATTGCAGGGCCTGACAATCCTCCAAAATTTGTGTGTAATTTTGGCCTACGTGTATTAATATCAATTCCCATACCAACAACCGTATTAATAGCGCTAACAGCATCAGCACCACCTTGTTCAGATGCTATAGCTATATCTTCTACAGAAGTTACATTTGGACTCAATTTCATTATAATAAGTTTATCAGTAATTTTTCTCATTTCTGATGTCAGTTGTTCTGTAATCTTAGGATTCACACCAAAAGCCATGCCACCTTCTTTAACATTAGGACATGAAATATTAATTTCATAACCAATATGTTTACTATCTACTGATTCTAATTTTTCGAGAGTTTCAAGATAATCTTCCATCATAGAACCTGCAATATTAATAATCACATGTGTTTTAAGTTTATTAAGACTAGGAATTTTTTCTTCTATATATTTATCGACACCTAAATTAGCCAATCCAATTGAATTAAGCATCCCTGATGCAGTTTCTGCTATTCTTGGAGGAGGATTTCCTTCTCTTGGAAGAAGTGTAACAGACTTAGTGACTATTCCTCCGAGACCATCAACATTAACAATATCTTTAACCTCATCACCATAGCCATATGTACCACTGGCAACTAAAATTGGATTTTTAAATTCATAATTTTTAATTTTACTAGAAAGCATCTGTTAACTCCTCTATATTAAATACAGGACCATCAATACAAGCTAATGCATATTTATTTCTATAGGTATGTGAATTTTCTAAACATTTTTTTTCTATTGTGCACCCTTGACAAATACCTATTCCACAAGCCATGATTGTTTCTAAAGCTAGCTGACAATTATAATTATTTTTAATGGAATAGTCATAAATACCTTTTAACATTCCATGAGGACCACATGCAAAAATTTTAACTGATGAAGATATATCACCTAGAATTGTTTCCAAAGCATCAATAACATTTCCTTTAATACCAAAATCATCCGTATCTGTCGACATGAAAATATTTTTTTCTGGATGATGATCCAAGAAATGTTCATCTCTAGTTCTTGCACCACAAATAAGAGAGTGAACAATACCATTATTGAGTAAATGATTATGTAAATTTAAAATAGGAGCTATTCCAACACCTCCTCCTATTAAAATGGGATATTTATCCTCATAATCAAACCATTGATTACCCAATGGCCCAATAATATCCACTTTATCGTCTTTTTCCCATTCACTCATTAATTGAGTTCCATCTCCAAAAATTTTATAAATAATACTAATTGTATCATCTGACTGTGATGCAATGCTCATAGGTCTTCTCATTACATTATTCCAATCATATGATGGTAAAATATTAATAAATTGTCCGGGATGGGAGGATTTGCTGATTTTAGGAGAAAATAAAAAGGCTTCATAAATATTATCTGCTATTTTTTTATTTGATATTACTGTTGCTATTTCAGAATATATTTTCAAATCAATCTTTCTTTAAAATTATCGTTGCATGCCCTATCCCTTTAAACTCTAAATCTCCATCAATTTTAATAACATCCATATCAATAATTTGGCCATCAGGTCTATGAACTTTAATTATAGGCAAATCACCATTTTCACAATATCCTTCTGTTGCTATTTTAGTATTTTCTGATGAATTATCATAACCCATAATAGGAATATCAATATTGCCTCCTACAGTATATTCTCTAGCGCCTACAATCACATTATCATTATAAGATACCAACCAATCATCATTTGTTAATTCTACGCCACTGATGGATGCATCCTCTACAAAATAGAAATATTGATGAATTGATTGCACATAGTCAAATGAAAGTTCTTCAACAATATCTTCTTCTATTTCTTTGGAGAATAATTTATCGTATAGGATATTTAATCTTTCAGATTCTTGTTGTAGTTGTTTAATAGTATCATTATCATATTTGGCTAATGATTCGATATAAAAGAAATTATTATGTAAATCTGATGAATGATCATTCATATTTGGATACTTATCAATCATAAATTTCCCATTATTTACTTTGATATCATTCCTTTGTAATATCGTGGTTATTTTATAATTAAAATCTATTTTTTTAACCTGATTTACAACATAGTACAAATCAATTTTTTCATATTCTATATCCTTTTGAAACAAGAGCAGTCCATCACCAAATTCAAGTTCTTTGATTTTAATAAAAACATTGTCCTCTATTTCCAGTATCCATACTGTCTTAGAGTTCCCATTATTTGAAGGGATAAAATCGATTTCATAGCAAGACAATTCATTACCAAGATATGTACACTCACTTTCAGAATTATTTATATTATATCTATAGCCAATATTTTCGATAGATTCAAAAACTTCATGGGCAACAAATAAAAAATCTTGATTAAAAAAATAACTGTGAATCGGAATTTCTATATTCTTTTTATATTCAGGATTAATAGCAATCATTGAATTGTTATTTGAAAATATTTTTTCATTCGATAGAAAATATTGTACTTCATTGTCAGAAAGTATAGCCATTTGACCCTTAATATTTGAATCATACAATAAAAAATTTTCTTTCATTTTGATATCATATAATCTTTCTGGCATCAAATTATCAAAATTAGTAGGAACATCACTAATTGAATCAAAAGGGACAGAATAAATTATATTTTTAGATTCAAAATCTTCTGGAAATAAACGATTCCTTGTAGCTTCAATAACTTCCGCACCTGTTCTGGGATTAAATTTTTCTATATTTGAAAATTCTTCATCTTTTTTTTCTAGTAATAATGGCAACCAATTATCTGCAGGTTCAATTT
Source organism: uncultured bacterium (assembly GCA_964406825.1). Lineage (GTDB taxonomy): Bacteria > Fidelibacterota > Marinisomatia > SCGC-AAA003-L08 > D37C17. Next base: position 865 of record CAYOTG010000059.1, on the reverse strand, counting down.
GATGAAGAGCTAAGATCGCATCTGTATATAATTCAGTATCCTTATAATAATCTATTATTATCTTATAATATTCTGATGCTAGTTTAGAATTATTGGTTTGCCTATGTATAAAATTAGCAACATTAAATAACAAACTTTCCATAGATTCTTTCCCTCTGGTTTTATTCGATATATGATAATAATTATTTTTCAATAAAGAATCTCTTAATCCAACATGTGATGGAAATTCTAATATCGTTAATAGTTGATTGGATTTTTTCTTGATACCTAATTGAGCACCCTGTTTATATTGTTCAAGAGATATAATCATTGAATCATTCTCAGATAGCTCTAGACTATTTTCTATATGCAGCAATCCAGTATAATATGATATTTTCTGTTCTACTAAATTTATTTCATCTTCAATTATTGATTTAATTTTATTCAGCCTACTTGAAGCTTCAGAATAATGGTCAGCAGTATCATATTTAATATATTCATTATAATGACTAACTGCATTTTCTATATCATTAAGATATTGATCATAGATAAGTGCAACCATATACAGTGAAGCTAAATCACCAGATTTTTCATAATTATCCTTAAATAAGTCTAAAGATTCATTGATAGATTCTCCCATCCTCATAAATGCATTTTCTCTATTTTTTTGAAGATATGAAGAACTATCTTCTTGATTAGATGATAATTTAAAGTCTTCTACATATAAACTATCCCAATTATTCGATGGAGACATTTCTTTTAAAAATGAGATAACTTTGGGCATTAAAGGAGAGTCCATATTATGACTAAAAATTAATTTTAATTTTTCTAAGGCCTCATTCTTCAAATCTAATTCAAAATATAGGATAGAACTCATATCAAATAA
>CAYOTG010000058.1:0-5969 GCA_964406825.1 uncultured bacterium | reverse complement strand
TTTTTCTTAATTTTGATATTTTAGTTTCTAAATTATTATAATATTTTTCAATAAGTTCAATATCAAACATATATTTCCTTAAATTTTCAGACACAATTTAATACTATAATTTCTTAATTTATAGTAACATGTTAAGAAAATTAAATTTATCTTTTATCTTTTTATATCTTTTTATAAACACAGTATATGGAACAATTAGTCCATATATTATTTATACAACAGAAGATTTCCAAATACCTGCTCAAAATATGGCTGAATTACATAGCCAAATAATACCTCAAATATCACATTTTGAACCTTTAGAGATAGAAATTATATATAAAGAAAGTACTTCTGAAGATAGCCTTATAGAATATCTAAATACATTTAATAATGGTTGTTCTAATCTAAATAATCAATCGGACTGTATTATAAATCAAAATTGTATTTGGGATCAAGCGAATGTATGTACTGAAACATCAAAATATTTACTTATTATAGGAGATGAAACTTTAATTAACCCTTTATCGGTATCTGAAATTTGTGGATATAATCAATTCAGCGATGATTTTTTTAATATAGATTTTACGATAGGAAGGCTAGTTGTAAATAATTTACAAGAAGGAATAGATCAAGTAGAAAAAAATATCAATTACATAACAAATTCAACTCATGGACTTTGGAAAAACAATTTGTTATTAATAGCTGATGATACAAATAACCCTTCAAATCCTAATTCAACAACTGAAATCAATCATACATTAAACACATCAGATATTTATTTGACTTTAGAAAACAAATTATTCATACGTACATTATATGGAGAAGAATTTTCAAATCAACCAGAAATAACTGACAATATAATTAATATCATTAATTCTGGAGTAGGATTTATTAATTATATAGGTCATGGAACTCATCAAAGTTTAGCACATGAATTAATTTTAAAAATGGATAGAGATATAGATTTAATTAATACTAATAATAAGCCTCCTATTTGGGTTATAGGTACATGCAGTTTTGGAAAATATATTGATAATACATGCATGGCTGAAGAACTTATGAAAAAAGATGACGCTGCCATTGCAATTATTGCTACTACTGATGGAATTCCTGCATCAGGAAATAATGCTTATCTTAGTGATTTTTATAGTAGGATTGGAGAATATATTGATGGAAAAACTTATCGCTTGGGAGATGTATTTAAAAAAGCAAAATTACAATTTCAAAATAACGAATGTACACCTCATAAATTTCAATTATTTGGAGACCCTGCACTTCCTTTACTATTATCTCAGGAAGTAACAGATATAGCGATTTCTCCTCAAGAAATACTAATAGGTAGCGCTAACTCTATTGTAATAAATGATGAATATGAAGAAATTTCATATATTGAAATCGTTGCTCCAAATATTATTATTCCAATTGGAGATGATGAATATGTAAAACCTGGTCCTAGTTTATTTGAATCGGGAAGTTTTATTGAAACTATAAATTTTTATACACCTATAGATGCAATTTATAATAATGCAAAATTATTTATCATGAATGAAGATACTACAAAAATAAATAATAATTTTATACAAATAGAAACTGAGATTCCACTTAACTTAAATATTGATGAAAATATATTAACTGATAATCAAGGTCCAGAAATTACAATCTATTCTCAGGATATTCAAATAGGGAATAATTCAACAATTATTGATCCATATCATTTAAAAATTAATTTTTCTGATGAACTGCCAATAAATTTGAGCGGATATAATTTTCATTATTTAAAACTATGGATAGATGATAATTATTCGAATAGTATAATATTAAATAATTATCCATTTATTTCTACATCTAATACAAGTGGATATGTTGAAATTACCCTTGATGAATCTATATTCATGAATGATACACACACAATTAACGTAGAAGGCTGGGACATACTTAATAATTATAGCATAAGCAGCATTAATGTCAATATCAATAATCTAGATGAAAAATTAATATTTAATATTTTCAATTTTCCAAATCCATTTAAAAATAAAACTTTTTTTACTTTCCAAATGTTATATCCAGAACCTATAAATATTAATATAGATATATTATCTAAAACTGGAGTGAAAATTATCTCCTTTGAGGAAACCATTAATATTCCTCTAGATTATCATGTTTTACCATCTGATGGATGGAATGGAAAGAATCATTATAATGAAAGACTAAATAATGGGACTTATTTCTATCATTTACATATCACTAATAACCATGGAGATATATTGCATAGCAAAATCCATAATATAAGTATTATAAACTAATGGATATTATTCTTGCATCTAAAAGTCCGCGTAGAAAGTTTCTATTAGAAAGTATTAATCTTTCTTTTAAAATTTCAAAATCTAATATTGATGAAAAAAATGTTGAAATTAATTATAATAAACCATCAGAATATTGTAAAAAGTTATCCGAAAAAAAATGTCTAAATGTTGCAAATAAATTCAAGAAATCATTAATAATAGCAGCAGATACGATAGTGTATAAAAAGAGAACAATATACAATAAACCAAATAATCGAAATGAAGCTATTAAATATTTAAAATCTTTAAGTAATCAAACGCATATAGTTTATACAGGTGTATCACTCATTATCAAATCGAAAAATATTAAAATTAATTTTTATGATAAAACATATGTTACATTTTATGAAATCAGTAATCAATATATTCATTATTATGTAGATAATTATAAGCCATATGATAAAGCTGGATCATATGGTATACAAGATTGGAGCATGATATTTGTAAAAAAAATAAATGGATGTTTTAATAATGTTGTTGGATTTCCTGTATCAAAATTTTATAAATTAGCTAGTAGACATAGTACTTTAAATAAAATAATTGAATTAAATCAAAAAAAATGAGTGAAGAAGAAAAATATTTTTATAGCGACTTTAAAAATATCAGAGAGTCTAGAAATATTACTATTGAAGATATAGTAAAAAAAACAATGATTCAAATACAGTACATCCGTGCTATTGAAAAGGGAAATTTTCAAGATTTACCATCAGTTTATATTAGATTGTTTTTGAAATCATATTGCAAAGTCATAGGCCTTGATGAATATAAAATATTAATTCAATACAATGACTATATTAAAGGAAATAGAACTAATACTAATACCAGTAATAGAACACCTAAGTTTATTGAAAATAAAAATAAAATGAGTAATAAAAGTTTAGATATAGATAGTATATCAAATAATAAAAATTATTCTTATTTTATTCAGCCACAAAAATTATTATCATTTATATTTACATTATTACTAATTGGTATTGCATGGATAACCATTGCTAAAATATCAGAAAAGACTATATTTGATAACACAAAACTTAATTGGGAGTATCTTAATAAATTGTCTTTAATTGATTCACAAAATATAAATATAAAATTGAACTTAAAAAAAAATATCATCAAATATGAAACATCAAAAAATATAAAAAACAAAATCATTATTTCATCATCTTTAGATGAACGATTCTTAGAGAATAGAATATTAAATGAGAATGATCAAGAGGAAAAACTATTTACTGAAAACATTAAATTCGGAATTTTAAATGGAAAAATTAATTTATTTATAAATGGAGAAAAAATAGATTTCATGTACAATGACAAAGCAATTATAGGAAATGTAGAAATCAATAAAAAACAATTAGATATAGTTATAAAATATTTTGAATAAATTTAATTATTATCTATATCTAATATAATATCATCTGTAATTTTTTCAATTTCATTAAGTGGCTTTTCTAGTTTTTTTCTTCTAGTTGTAGATAATTTTTCATAATCATTTTGTGCAGCTTGTATACTTCGACCCATTTTATCAAATACTTTAATATATTCATCCCATTGAGTTTTAAAAGATTCCAATAAAGCCAAAACTTCATGTGCTTTTTGTTCCATAGCAAAATTTCTTGTTGCCTGATGCATTAAAGCTAAAATAGCATATAAAGTTAAAGGAGAGCATAATAAGACTTTATTGGATAATGCATGATTAATAATATCTTGATCTTCTTTATTTATAAATGAATAGATGGATTCATTAGGTATAAACATTAAAACATAATCTACAGTCCCTTCGCCAGGATTAATATATGCCCTATTCGTAATTGTTTTTATATGATTTTTAATATCCTTTAAAAAATCTTTTTTAGAGATTTCCTTTATATCCTCATCATCTGATTCTATATATTTTTTGTAATTTGATAATGGAAATTTAACATCCATATTAATTTTTTTTGATTGCGGTAAAAAGAAAGTATAATCTGGTCTCTCTCCTGATTCTACTTGTAATTGCCTCTTGTAATTAATATTCTCTATTAATCCTAAAAATTGTAAAATATCATCGACCATTCTTTCTCCCCATTGACCTCTTTTTTGAGAAGAAGAAAGGATTTCTCTGATTTGTGAAGTTGTATCACGTAATTTTTGGGTTTCATTATTACTGATTTCCACAGTTTTATTAAGTTCCAATGAACTCTTATGTAATTTCTGCAATTCATCAGACATATCTTTTAAGTTATTATCAATGAGTTCTTTTTTATTTTTCAAATCATCTTTTTGAGTTTGACTTAGAGTATTAAATTTCTCTGTTGCAAGTTTAAGAAATTCTTCGGAATTAGATTTTGCTACATCTGATGCTAGGGCTTTAAATGTTTTTTCAAATTCATTTTTAATAGCTTCAAAATCACTTTCTTCTTTGCCCACACTCTCCCTGTAAATATCCAATTGATTTTTGAATTTCATTGAAGAAATAAAATAACCAATTATATATCCTGAGATTAAACCTACAATGACTAATAAAATATATAATTCCACTTTCACTCCTATTACTGTCAATTAATAATATATAATTTATTCATTTTAACTACAACTATTATAAAAATTTCTTTTTTTTCTTGTATATTTGTGGGGAATGTAATAGAATTGTGGGTGGATGTGGGGAAATTTCCCTAACATATATAATTAAACAGCTCAACTAAATAAATAATTTATGTCTTTTACGGGTGAATTTTATAATACTATTGATCAAAAAAACAGATTGAGTATACCTGTTAAATACAGAAAATCATTAAGCCTATCTAATGATAAAACATTTGTATTGACAAGAGGATTTGATACATGCTTATCCCTTTATCCATTAGATGAGTGGAAATTAGTCGAGAATCAGCTATCTTCACTAAGCTCCATAAAGGGAAAACATAGAAACTTTATCAGATCTATTGTAAGGTATGCAAACTATGTAAAATATGATTCTCAGGGTAGAATACAAATACCAGAAGCGTTACTAGATTATGCAAATATTAAAAAAAATATCACCGTAATAGGAGTTATAAAAAAAATTGAGCTTTGGGATAAAAAAACATTGGATAAATACGAAAAGAATAAAGATAATTTTACCGACAGTGATTTTGATGAACTCTCTAATCAAATAAATTTTTGATTGATGGATAGCAACCACTTCCCAGTATTATCAAACGAAGTGATTGAAATGCTTGTAACAAATTTAGAAGGAATTTATGTGGATTGCACCTTGGGTTTTGGAGGACACTCAAGCGCAATATTAAAAAAAATAAACAGCAAGGGCTTTTTGATTGGACTAGATTTAGATTCTCATGCTCTGAATAAAGCAAAAGAAAAACTACAAAGAACAAAAAATAAACATTTTTCATTACATCATTGTTCATATATAGAATTTCCAAGAATTCTTTCAGAATTAAGTATTGAAAAAGTTGATGGTTTTTTATTTGACTTAGGTATCTCCTCATATCAAGTAGATTCAGAGCATAGAGGATTTTCGTACCTTAAATCAGGACCTCTTGATATGAGATTTAATCCAAATCAAGGCAGAACTGCTAAAGAACTATTAAGTTCTATTGAAGAAAAAGAATTGATAAAAATAATACAAATATATGCAGAAGTAAGCCATGCAAGAAAAATTGCACA
>CAYOTG010000057.1:0-6042 GCA_964406825.1 uncultured bacterium | reverse complement strand
TTCCCCTTTATAACTCTTACCAATTTAGATTGCTCAAATGGAGGTTTTTGGAAATGTATTCCTCTTAATACTCCAAAGTCAGATTTAGATTCATTGTCTTGTACAAAATCAACTTCTAAATTCATTTTAGATAATAACATTTTATTATAAGACTCAAAAAAGCAACCTCTTGAATCAGTGTGAATCGATGGTCTCAGTAGTAAAATATCTTTGATTTCTGTTTTAAGTATATCCATCATTTAATCAATGTTTTTAAGTAATTTCCATATTCATTATTATATTTTTCTATAATTTCTTGCAACTGTTCTCTATTGATATAATTATATTTATAAGCAATTTCTTCAAGACAAGATACTTTTTTACCTTCTCTATTTTCTACTGTCTTTATAAAATTCGATGCCTCTACTAATGCATCATGTGTCCCTGTATCAAGCCAAAAAACAGAATCTAATATTTTCGCTTTAAGATTTTTATTTTCTAAAACTTTAATATTTAGATCTGTAATTTCTAATTCCCCTCTATCTGATGGAGTAAGCTCTTTAGCTAAATTAATAATATAATTTTTATAAAAATATAAACCTACTGCTGCATAATTTGATTTTGGATGGGATGGCTTTTCTTCAATAGAAATAACATCGTTATTATCATTAAATTCTATGACCCCATATCTTTCTGGGTCTTTAACCCTAAATCCAAAAATTGCTGAAAAATCATTATTAATAACTGATTGAGCAGTTTGTTTAAGTATAACTGGTAAATTTTTACCATAAAACACATTGTCACCTAAAATCAAGCACACATCATCATCCCCAATAAAATTTTCTCCAATTAAAAAAGCTTCTGCTATGCCATTGGGTTTATTTTGAGTCTCATAAGAAAGAGTAATTCCAAATCTTTTTCCATTACCTAAGAGCTCTCTAAATTTATCAATATCATGAGGAGTAGAAATTATCAATATATCTTTTATCCCTGCTAACATTAAAGTAGATAATGGATAGTATATCATTGGCTTATTATATACAGGGAACAATTGTTTGCTGATTATATTTGTAGTAGGATATAATCGAGTTCCGCTTCCTCCAGCTAAAATAATCCCTTTCATAATCTATTTACTCCCCAACCTATTTAAATCATACTTATTATTTAAAATTTTCTTCCACCAAAGTTGGTTGTCAAGATACCAATCAATTGTTTTAATAATAGCATCCTCAAATTTATGCTTTGGCTTCCAATTTAATTTATTTTTAATTTTTGTAGAATCTATTGCATATCTAAAATCATGGCCCGGCCTATCTTTAACATAAGTAATGGAGTCATTATAACTTAACCCATTATGTAATGGAATTTTTTTATCAAGGATATTGCATATGGTATTAACAATTTCAAGGTTTGTCTTTTCTTCATCACCTCCAATATTATAAGTTTCTCCAATTTCACCATTACTAATTACATAATCTAATGCTATACAATGATCTTTTACATAAAGCCAATCTCTAATATTTTTACCATCTCCATAAAGAGGTAATTCTTTCCCTTCTAAGCAACTAATTATAATCAAAGGAATTAATTTTTCAGGGAATTGATAAGGCCCATAATTATTTGAACAATTTGTTATAATAGTAGGCAAATTAAACGTATGATACCATGCATTAACTAAATGATCTGAAGAAGCCTTAGAGGCTGAATATGGAGAAGAAGGACCATATGGCGTAGTTTCCTTAAAATACCCTTCATTTCCTAAACTTCCATATACTTCATCTGTAGAAACATGAATAAATTTAAATTCGGATTTATTGTTATTAGATAAATTATTATAATAATTTAATGAGGACTGAAGTAACTCATATGTTCCTATAATATTGGTTTCTATAAATTCTTTTGGGCCATCAATAGACCTATCAACATGAGATTCAGCTGCAAAATTAATAATAACATTGGGACTAAATTCATTAATTGCAGAGGATACTTTTTCTGAATCTTTAATATCACCTTTTAGAAAGATATAATTTGAACTTTTCTCAATATCAGATAAATTTTCTTGATTAGCAGCATAGGTCAACTTATCAAAATTTAATATTTTATTATTTTTATTAATTTGATTAATAATAAAATTACTACCTATAAAACCACATCCGCCTGTAACAAAAATATGTTTCATGTTTTTTAATATATATTAATAGTTAACTAGTAAATTTAAATTAATATAATTATAAATTTTGTTAAAAAAATCAATTTGTTAAATTAAATTATAATCTCAATCTTTCTAAATATTAATAATTATGAAAATTCTATATCTTGGTGTCCACTACTATAAAAATTCAAGTAAATGGCGTTCTGAGACTTGGATAGATTATAGTTTTAACAAAAATCATATAGAAACCATCAGAATAGATTATAGAAAAATAATTAAAGAAAAAAGTAAAAATGAACTTAAATATCTAATAGATAAAGAGTGTAAAAATACTAATTTAATATTTTTACAAAGAGGAGAAAATTTAGAACCTGATTTATTTTCAAATATTAACATACCTATTATTTTCTGGAGCACAGAACCAATAAATTTAAAAAATGATGTTGACAAATTATTAAATAGTAATATTTTTTCATGGGTATTCTTACATACTTATAGTTGTCTCGAAAGAGTCAATAGAGAGTTTAAACATTTAAATAATAAATCTTCGGTATTGCATAATGCCTTACCAGAGAATAAAATCAAAGAAAATAATAATTTAAAGAAAAAATATTTTGCAATTTTTAATAGAAATTTATCACTAAGAAGAAGATTATGGCTTTATCCAAACTTGAGATATATAAAAATAATTAAGGGTAAATATGGAGATGCATATTTTCAAGATCTTTCTGAATCATATATAGCAATTAATATTCATTATTCATCAAAAAATCTAGATGATTTTGAAACAGGAATTTTTGAAGCAATAGCATCAGGAAGTGTAGTAGTATCTGAAAAAGTTGATAGCAGAGTTTTAAAAGACTTGAAATTAGAGGATGCAATTATTCAAGTTAATAGCCCAAAAGATTTGAAAAAAAAATTACAGTATTTAAAAAACAATTTATCTGCATTGAAACAATATCAAAAAATATCTAAAAAATCTATTACTAATAATACTTGGACACATCGAGTTAAAGAAATAAAAGAAAAATTTAATGAAGTGCTAGATTCTATATCCTAAAGATTTAATGATTTTCTCTGATGCTGACCCATCGCCATATGGATTTTCACCATTCCAAATATAGTTATTATTAGCCCATTCAAAGTTTTTTTGTACATCTGTGCCAATAATCTTTGCAAACCCAGCATCTACTCCTTCCGGTCTTTCAGTATTATCTCTGCATACTAATATTTTTTTTCTAAATGATGCACATTCTTCTTGTATCCCACCTGAATCACTTATAACAAATTTAACTTCACTTAATAATTCTATTAAGTCATAGTACTTTAGAGGAGAAACAACATCAATGTTTTTTAATAAATCTCTATGTTTTTGTACATTTGGATTTGGATGCATAGGGAAAATAAAATGTAAATTATTATATACTTTTGCTAACTCATTTAGTTCTTTAAATATTTTTATAATTTTATTTCCAAAATTTTCTCTTCTGTGGATTGTAATTAATATTTTATTTTGATATTGAATTTTAAAATTATAGTTACTACAACTATCAACTATTGTATTTCCGCTTAGTATAACATTTGATATACCTTCTGATTTTAAATTATTTACCGCTTCAATAGTAGGGGCCCAATTGAACTTAGAAATTCTTGAGACAAGCTGTCTATTCCCTTCTTCTGGGAATGGACTATGTAAATCATATGATCTAAGTCCTGCTTCTACATGACCTACATCAATATTTTCATAAAATGCGTTTAAAGCACAAGTCAAAACTGTACTAGTATCACCTTGCACAATAACGATATCTGGCTTTACATCTTTAAGAATTTTTACAAAGTCCTTACTTATACCAATTAAAATATCGCTTAAAGATTGGTTTTTTTTCATTATTGATAATTCATAAGTAGATTTAGGGATTAAATCTTCAACATCTTTAAATAAATCTGTATGCTGTCCAGTAAAAACTGTATTATAATTTATTTTCTCCCGTTCCAAAATTTTAATGATAGGGGCAAGTTTAATAACTTCTGGCCTTGTCCCATAACAAATTAAAATATTACTATATTTTTTATTCATTTATTTAATTTATATTGAAATTAATTTATAGAATTCTTCATCTCTATCATCCCAATTATAATGTTCTATAATTTTATTCCTAGCATTTATTGAATGCTCAGTAACTTTATCAGGATTTTCTATATAATCAATCATTATTTCAGCTAAATGTTTAGTGTTAGCATAAACCTTCATTGTTGGTCTACGACCTTTTTTAATTTTTTTAACATCTATAAGTCTTCCATCCTTATCATCTTCAATCCATTCATTCATGGTTGAAAAATTAGTTGTTACTACTGGTAAACCTGTAGCCATAGCTTCTGTAATTGTTAATCCTACACCTTCCATGTGTGTAGGGTATATGTATATATCACCCAAATTAAATAAGCCCCCTTGTTTATTATTTGCTGTTTTAAAAATTAATTCACATTTATTATGATTATTAAAAAAAAATTTAAACTTTGAATTAATTCTATTTTCACTACCCTTTATAGATGTAGCTATAAATTCAAAATCATATTTATCTTTTTTAAAGAACCGTGTGAATCTATTACCATTAATATAATTTATTGTTTGTGGTAATAAATTATATCCTTTTCTAGGTGTACCTGTACCAATATTAATATAAAATTTTACTTTATCCTTTACTTTTCGTTCAATGAAAGGAAAATTGTTGACAATAACACCCCAAGGTATATAAGTAGGCTTTTCTAATTCATAATCTAATAACCATTGATAATTTCTCTTAACATGAGCTACATTTATATCATAAATTCCTTTATGTTTTTCAAATTCGTTCCAGTGTATAGAATCAGGATAATTAATCAATTTTATACCTAGTTTTTTAAGTCGTACACTTTCTTCTTGCATATCAGTTTTACTGTATATGTTTTGATCTTGGAATAACAACACGTCTGGTTTAAACGATTCAATCCAATCCCAAAATATTTTATTATTAATATCCATTGAATCTGGCCCTTGGACTACATTATCTCCATACCATCTATAAGGTAAAAGCCATTTTTTGGCACGCGAAAAAATTTCTAAATTGACTTTATCATCAAACTTATTTAATGTATAAACCCAATTCTTAGCTAAATAACCCATACCACATTCACCCCAAGCTGTCACTAATCCTATTCGTTTTTTTTTCATAAATGTAATTAATTATAATTTTTTAACAACCATAATCCCACAATTTAAATGCTCATAGCGTAAATTTTTAACAATTGAATTTTCTCCGTTTATTGGAATCCCATCAATCTCAATTTTTCTAGAAAAATAATGCTCAAATTTTTCAAGTTGTAAAACTCTCTTTCTTTTTCTAGAAAAAAAAGATCTTATTTTGTTCTGTTTATTTTTTGAAAGATCAAATGTGGAAATTAATATTCCACCTTTTTTTAATTGCATAAATAAATTATCAAATATATTTAAATGGTTATAATCTACTTCTTCTAATGTTGAAACATTAAGTAATATATCATATTTTTCTATTTCTTCTTTTTTCGGAGACTTAGTAATATCATAGATAAAAGTATTTTTAAATTCTGATTTTAAAATATCAGAATGATAAACATTAGTAAATAATCTTTCTAATTCATCTTTAAATAAAATATGTATTCCTGAAAATCCCCAACAAGAATTATGAATTATAAATCCTTCTTTATAATATTTTTTAATTTCATTAATAACTAATGGATATTCATATAATCTTGACCAAGCTTCTCCATCATTATATTTTTCATCATAATCATCCTTTGTTGATATTTTTCTAAATTTCAATACTTCTAATTTCATATTATTTTTAAGAGTTAACTACCTTGCTTTGAATATTTATTTTGTTAAAATAATTTAT
>CAYOTG010000056.1:0-6097 GCA_964406825.1 uncultured bacterium | reverse complement strand
TTGGTGGCAAACTGAGACAGGAGGAATTATGATTACACCCCTACCTGCAGTTACAAAATTAAAACCAGGTTCTGCAACATTCCCATTTTTTGGTATTCAGCCCGTAGTCCTAGATGAAAAAGGTAATGAGCAAAATGAATATCCTTGCCAAGGGTTACTTGCAATTAAACAGTCTTGGCCAGGTCAAATGAGAACAATATATGGTGATCATCAACGATTCTTTGATACATATTTTTCTCAATTTAAAGGCTATTATTTTACGGGTGATGGTGTTAATAGGGACGAAGAAGGCTATTATTGGATAACAGGAAGAGTAGATGATGTTCTTAATGTATCTGGACATAGACTTGGTACTGCTGAAATTGAAGGCGCTATTGGGGCACATAAAGATGTTGCAGAAGCGGCTGTAGTTGGTTTTTTACATGATATTAAAGGACAGGGTATATATGCATATGTTACATTGATGACAGGTGTTATAGAAACATCTGAAATAGAAATAGGCGTTAAGAAAAAAGTAAGAGAGATTATTGGTCCACATGCTACACCTGATAAAATTAAATTTACACCTGCTTTACCAAAAACAAGATCAGGCAAAATAATGAGACGTATACTTAGAAAAATAGCTGAAGGAGATACTGATAATTTAGGTGATACTTCAACATTAGCTGATCCAAGTGTTATAGATAAATTATTATAGTAGAGGTTTAAATATGAAAAATAAATTTTGGATTGTTAATATGCCAACTTATTCAATGATTGCATTTGTTATACTTAATATCATTGCCATGTTTTGTTATCCAGGAGGTAATCTGAATAATCCTAATCAAATAGGTTATTTTTTTAGTTATAATTTTTTTAGTGACTTAGGAATGACCATCAGTCATTCTAATGAAAATAATATGATATCTTGTATATTATTTAATGTTAGCCTTTGCATAGTAGGGGTCACTTTTACTATGTTGTTTTATTCAATAAAGAGTTTATTTCCTAAATTTAAAAAATTATCATTTATTGCAACATTATTGGGTCTTTTAGGGGGCATTTCATTCATTGGAGTTGCTTTTACGCCATCAAATCTATTTTTAGATTCAGCTGGGAATCCTTTGCTTCATACTATATTTGCACACTGGATATTTAGATCTTTATCTGCAGTATCAATTATTTATTCTATTTTAATTATCAAAACAAAAGATTTTGAGAATAAATATGCCTATAATTTTGTCATATTTGGTATTATGCTTTTAGCGTATGTTTTATATTCAGAATTGTATCTCAAGGATCCTAGAATGTTTCCAGAATATCTAATTAAGCACGTATTATCTCAAAAGATGGTGGTTTTATGGATGATAATGTCTATTTATTTATATTCTCTTGGATTGGGCAAATATTTACTAAATAAAAATAATGGATAAAACAACTCTTGATAATGCTATTGCATATCTTAGTAATGATTTAAAACTTCAACCTTTGATTTTAAAATACAGCAGACCTGACTTTGGTGTATATGCTGACCCATTTAAATCTTTAATAAAATATATTATATATCAGCAATTAAGCATACAATCTGCAAAAGCTATTTATACACGTTTTTTAGATTTATTCAATAATAAACCTACGCCCACTACTCTTAATGTTATAAAGGATGTTATTTTAAAGGATATAGGGATATCTAAACAGAAAATCAATTATATAAAAGAAATAACAAAATATTTTTTAAATCATAATATTGATTTTCATAGCTTAACAAATAAAGAAGTGAGTGATAAACTTATTCAAATAAAAGGAATTGGACCGTGGACTATAGATATGTTTTTAATGTTCACATTATATAGAACAGATATATTACCAATTGGTGATTTGGGAATCAAAAAGGGGTTTAAAATTTTGTATAATCTAGATGAATTACCCACAGATCAATTTATGATTAAAAAATCTAAAAAATGGAATCCATACCAAAGTATTGCCTCAATGTATCTATGGAAGATTGTTGATGGTGATATCGTTTTCTAATCAGAAAGAATTATATTAATAATTTGAACAATATCCAATACATCGATTTCACCATCATTATTTAAATCAGCAAGTTGATTAATTTCATCTATTCCTAAAATAATATTTATTATTAAAATAACATCTAAGATATTTACTGTTCCATCCTCATTAATATCTCCAGATATATATGCATTTGGGCAATAATTTCCATCAGGTGCTAATTGGGGTATTTTAAATATAGAATTTGTAATTAAGCCATGCATTATTACATCTGTAGATTCAAAAAGTTCAGGTGTACAGGGTTCCCATTCATTTGCAATTCCATTGCATGTTTGTAGATCATCAAGAATTCCCATATGGGATACAATACACCAATATAAATATTCTATAGCCATACACTGATAATCACATGTCCAATCATCATAATGATACCATGCTTCTTCTGGATAGTTATTAGGTACTGTTAAAAATTGTCCACCTCTTGCAATGTCCATAGCATCAGACATTGTTGAAGAATTTGGGAGAATATTAAAATCTTCAGGATACAATGCTACATGACCTACATGATTGATAGTATGTAACGTCTCTTCTACCGTAGCATCATCACCCCAATGGCCTGGTTGAGATGGGTCTATTTCATTTCTCCATAATGCAGCCGAGACACCATCCCCATTATAATTATCCATAAATTGATCCATGCAAGCACTACCATCATATGTAAAAACTGGCATTAGAGCATTCTCTTGATTAAGCTTATTTTTTAATGCTGGGTCATCCACCTCGCCATCTTCATCATTATCTAATAATTCTGCTATAACTGCAGCCACATGGAGTACTTTTTCATCTGAAACAGTTGATTCTGCATATACATCAAAACAGTCTAGGACTCGAATATATTTACTGAAACATCCCAGTGAAGAACTATTGGAATATGGATTTGATTCAATCTCAAAGCACACCTCATTTTGAGCATATAAAAACATAGGGAATAATAAAAATAATATTCGCAAAATCAACCCTTTCTTTAGTCAGTTATATAAGAATAATAGTCAAAATATTTATATATTATTATACATAAAATCTATCAATTTAAATAATAATGATTAACAAGATTATATATTTGATTTTAACTATTACTTTTGTATCTGCTCAATATTGGAAACCTTATCATAAGGAAGAATCTGAAAAATATCAAAATATAAACATTGATTTTGAAACGATTGATAGGCAGGCTCAGTTACAACCTATAGAATCAATCAATAGGGATATGCTAACTCACGAAGTCATTGGATATCTACCTTATTGGGAATATGCTGATTATATAAATTTAGACTATGAATTGTTAACACAAATAAATTATTTTTCAGCAGAACTTGATCCTTACGGAAATATTATTAATGATCATAATTGGAATAATTTATACTTGGTAACCTATGCCCATGATAGAAACGTGAAGGTTAAATTGTGTGCCACATTATTTGGACAAAATGAACTTACAATATTATTAAGTGATTCACTTAATAGACAAAATGCTATTAATAATTTATTGGAACTTGTTATCAATAAAAATGCAGATGGTATTGATATAGATTTTGAATTATTACCCATAAGCCAAAGAGATAATTTAGTTTTATTTATGGATAATTTATCTACTGCATTTCACAATGAAATGGATGATCCTATTATTACAATGGCTACACCTGCAGTTGATTGGAATAATGCTTGGGATTATGATAGTTTGGCTCAAATAACAGATGGTCTTTTTATAATGGGATACAATTATTTTTATAGTGGCAGTAGCACAGCAGGCCCTGTTAGTCCTCTTGGAGGATATTTCTATGATTTAGAATATACTGTTAATGACTATATCCAAAAAACAGATTCTCAATTAGATAAAATTATTTTAGGTTTACCTTATTATGGTTATGATTGGCCAGTTATAGATAATTCGCCTAATTCATTTACTACAGGCTCAGGATTGGCACAAACCTATTCTTCAGCTGAGCCCATGGCTCAAAATTTTGGATATATTTGGAATAATGAATCTAATACCGCATGGTTCTCATACCAAGATGCCTTGGAATGGAGGCAGTGTTGGTATGATGATAGTCTAAGTTTATCTCATAAGTATCAATTTGCCATTGATAACCAACTTGCAGGTATTGGAATTTGGGCGCTGGGTTATGATAATGGATATGATGAATTATGGGGTGCCTTATATGATAATTTTATATACTCATTAGAAGGTGATATAAATGTTGATGGTATTGTAAATGTTATTGATATTATTCTTGTAGTCAATATGGTACTGGGTATGGAAGAATCTATTAATAACGCTGATTTAAATAATGATGGTGATATAAATATTTTAGATATCATAGAAATAATTTTTATAATACTAAATTAGTTGTTTGATATTCTGTTTTATTTTTAATTTATCTATCATGGGATATACATTTTATACGTGACTTCATAATATTTCCTTCCAGGTTGGATAGACACACCTCGTAGTTTTTAACAAAATAAAATATTTAATTAAAGGGATTTAAAGTGAAAAAAAATGGAGTATATCTTATATCATTAATACTTATAATAGGTTATAATCATGCATGTGATTTTTGTGTTAATAAAAATTCTAAGGTTGGTGTCCAAAGTAAAACAACACCTGGTACGGGTAATTTCAGGTCATTTGAATTTACATACAGTATAGAATTAGAGCCTGCTATAAATAAAAAATTAGAATTATGGATCCCTGTACCTCAGAGCAATGGAGTGCAATCAATTTCTAATTTAACTGTAGATAGCCAAGGTCTTGATTATGATATAAAAGATGAAGATGATCATGGTAATAAATATTTATACATATATTCAGATGATGGAATAAAAGATTCTAAATTAATCACCTTGAGTTTTAGTGTCAAAAGAGAAGAACATCATAATGTTGAATATGAAAATCTTATTAATGATAGATATCTAAAAGCATCGCAAATGGTTCCAACTGGAGCAATGTTTAAAAATATTATATCTGATAATGATTTGAACAATCAAGATATGAGAAGTGTTTATGATTTTGTTTTAAATGGTATGCACTATGGAAAACCAACAGATGATAAGAACTCTAAAAATTATAAATACATTCATGGTGGGAAAAACCCCAAAACTGGACAAGAATGGCTGTCTGATGAAATAACTTATGGTCGTAAAAAGAAAACAAAAAATGAATTAATTAAATCTCAGAAAAAGAATGAAAAATACGCATATGGTAATGGAAATTCTTTATATGCATGTGATATTGGTGTTGGTAATTGTACGGATTATCATTCTTATTTCATATCACTTAGTAGAACATTAAATGTCCCAGCAAGATTTCATATGGGCTTTCCTATTCCAAATGGTAAAGAGGGTGAAGTGGGAGGATATCATTGTTGGGCAGATT
This sequence comes from uncultured bacterium, assembly GCA_964406825.1. Taxonomy (GTDB): domain Bacteria; phylum Fidelibacterota; class Marinisomatia; order SCGC-AAA003-L08; family D37C17. The sequence goes on along the minus strand of CAYOTG010000056.1, from coordinate 669 downwards.
ACTATGTTGATGGAGAAGGTTGGTATCCTGTAGATATATCAGAGGCTGACAAAGATCCTGCTAGAGCAGATTATTTTTTTGGTACATTATGTAATAATAGAGTTGATTTTATGATTGGTCGTGATTTTAATATAGATAATTATGAAGAAGAAACTGTAAATTTGTTTATCTACCCGTTATTTGAAGTAGATGATGAAGAATCAAAAGATTATTCTAAAAAATTTAGTTATAAAAATCTATAAATTAAAGGAGTAAGATGAAGTCTGTAATATTTTTAATAATATCCTTATCATTTATATTTCCACAACTTGAAGGGAAAAATGAGTCGGATTCTAAAGTTAGCATAAGTGGTGATGCACGTATTAGGCCTAGGATGGATATAAAAAACTATGTAGATGATAAAATCACTATGGATTTGTATTATTTATACAGAGCCCGTTTAAACTTTAATGTTGATATTGGGAAGGGCTGGTTTTTAAAGACGAAAATTGGAACAAATAACTCTTCTGCTTTGGTAAAAATGGGTGTAGATGAAACATATAATACAGAAACTGATAGTACAGTTGTATTTACAGAAGGTTTTACTAATGGACCTGGCAACCCCAATTCAGCTCGTCCTCAAGTTGATTTTTTAAATTTATATTACGGAATTAAAAAAGATAATTTTGG
>CAYOTG010000055.1:0-6131 GCA_964406825.1 uncultured bacterium | reverse complement strand
GGTTTCTAACAGTTTTGGTTATTTTCCCATTTTCAATTAATTGTGCATATTCACATCCAAATTGAAATTTATTTCTAAAATCATCGATAGACCAGGATCTGTTTGTTTGCATATAAATGCCTTTTTCAACCGAACCAATCATATCATCAACGGATGAATCTCCTGGCTCTAAATTAAGATTCGCCATTCTATCAATTGGAGCCCTATTCCATGAACAAGATCTAAAATTTGCGACTCCATCAATATTCGATCTTTCTTGACTCTCAAGACCTCCTAAACCTCTTAGCAATATACCATTTTTTATAATAAATTCTTTAGTTGCTTTCATGCCGCTATCATCAAAACCATAAGAGGCAAATTCTTTAGGAATGGTAGGATCAAAAGTAATGTTCATTATATCCGAACCATATTTAAGTTTCCCAAAATCTTCTAAATTAACAAAACTCCATCCAGCATAATTTCTTTCATCACCCAATATACGATCCACTTCAAGAGCATGCCCAATGCTTTCATGAATTTGTAGTAGCATTTGATCTGAATGTAATACAAGATCCATATTTTCAGTTGGGCATTCATCTGCAGATAAGAGTTCAACAGCCTCCTTGCATATAGATTCACATCTTTCTAAAACTTTATTTTCTTCAAAAACCTCCATCCCAGCTTGCATACATTGATCCATATAAGATCTACTTTGAACTATATTCCCATCTTGAGCTATAGCTCTGTAACCAGGTCCAACATACATGAAACTTTGAGAAAAATCGCTACCATTGGTTGACACGAATCGCATATCCATATCAACTAATCTAGCCATAGAAATTGCTGAAACAATTTTTTTAGACTCGCGAAGCTTACCATTTGCTCCCATTAAAGTATACATTAAATTCTCAAGAGGAATATCCTTTATTTTATAAGGAGATTGGTATGAACCTACAGATTTAGGGCGAACACTTTCATCGAATGAATAGACAGAATATTTTGATGCATTAAGTGCTTGGGTATATGCTTTCTCTACAGCATATTTAATAGATTCATAGCTAATATTATTTATTGCAAAGTAGCCAAATTGACCATTAACAAGTACTTCTGCCATTATTCCATGATCTGTGCTTGTATGATTAGATTCAGGATTTAAATCTCTTATTACTCTGTAGGTAGTTGTTTCTTTAACTTCTCTTAATCCTATCCATTCAGCATTAATATTAATATTATTTAGAGCCTTTTTTAAATCTATACTTTCCATTAAAATCCTTCTATTTTTGGGTTGTGTAAAATTAAGAAATATTACTGAGAAAAATAAATTATAAATCATAAATTTATTGGTATTCAATGTGGAGCGTTTATGATTTATTTATTTCTAATTATTATACTTAATTTTGGATTTTCAGGTTTTTTTGATTCAGATAAAGAAGTTTATCAAACATTTGACATCATAGAAGGAGATGTTTCAGATGAAAAACAATTGGATGATTCTCGTTGGTCTGGAGGTCCTGGTTTTGAAGAAATAGCAGAACTGATCAGCTGGGAAACTAATAATGATATTAATATTGTAGGATCTCCTGATGCAATAAAAGGAGATACTTTAACATTTTTTGCAGGAGATGTTTTCCCCAGTACCTTAAGAGCTTTTGGTAAAGAAACAAGGAGTCAGCTAAATGGTCTAATTGAATCTATGGTTTATGAACCTTTATTAAATTTTGATGCTGAAACATTTAAGCTCGAACCTGTTTTAGCTACCCATTGGAGAGTATTAGATGATTCGATGACATTTTTATTTAGAATTGATCCTAATGCAAAATTTTCAGATGGAAGGGAAGTGACATCTAGAGATGTAGTTGCAACTTATGATATTTTAACAGATGAAGGTCATGGAGATCCTAATGTATATACTTATTGGACAGATAAATTTGAAAGACCTATTGCAGAAAGTAAATATATAGTAAGTGTTAAATCTAAGAAAAAAGAGTGGCGTAATATATATAGTTTCTCAAGTCTTGTTATTTATCCATCCTACTATCTTGAGAAAATAGATGGAGCAACTTATGTAGAAAAATATCAATTTGAGCTTATGCCTGGTTCGGGCCCATATGTATTAAATACAGAGCGTACCACTCAAGAAAATAATGGTTTAGCTGTACTTGATAGAAGAAATAATTATTGGGCTGAAAATAATCCGAGGAATATAGGGCTCTGGAATTTTGATACGGTTGAATTTATTTTTATTAATGATGAAACACAAGAGGTAGAGCGTTTCTTTGCAGGAGATTTTGATACTTATAGTGTATCTAGGGCTCAATGGTGGAGTCAACGTTTTGTAGCAGATGAATATCTTGAGATACAAAGAGGCCTTGTACAAAGGAAAAAATACATTAATTTTGCCCCAGCTGGTGTAGGAGGCATAGCTTTTAATTCACTAGAAGAACCTTTCTCTGATATAAAAGTGAGAGAGGCATTTTGTCATTTATGGGATGTTGAAAAATTAATGGATAAATTATTCTTTAATGAATATGTTAGAAAAAATTCTTATTTCCCTAGAAGTAAGTACGAACATCCAGATAATCCAATCCAAGATTATAATCCAGATTATGCTTTAAATCTTCTTAAAGAGGCAGGTTGGACAAAAAAAGAAGGTGATACTTGGCTTACAAATGATAAGGGTGAAATATTTGAAATTGAAGAGTTCCATATCTATCAAGGATGGGATCGAATTCTTAATTATTTTGTTCAAGATTTAGAAAGTATAGGTATAAAATTAAATCTTGTTGTTATCCAAAATCCATTTGAGATGGCGATGAATAGAAAATTTAAAATTTATAATGGAGGATGGGTAGGGTCTTTGCTCCCAAGTCCAGAGGGGATGTTGCACTCAAAATATTCTGAAAAATTAGATGTTACTAATATTACAGGAATGGCAAATCCAGAAATTGATCAATTGATTGAAGAATATAATCTGAATTGGAGTATGGAAGAAAGAATAGAAATCCTTCAACAGCTTGATAGTATAGCTACACGTGAATTTCATTGGATTTTTAGTTGGACAGCTCCATATGGTTATAGATGCCTTAACTGGGACAAGTTTGGTATTCCTGATAATGGTGTAGGATATGCAGGCGGATGGCTGCAGCCTATTAGTATGTGGTGGATTGACCCAGATAAAAAAGCAAAGCTACAAGATGTAATCAAAAATGGAGGAACCCTTCCAGTTGAAAAAGAAGTTGTTGATTATTGGAATAATTTAGAGAAGAGTAATTAATAATGTTTGAATATACAATACGTAGACTCCTTTTAATGATTCCAACAGGTCTAGGAATTACATTTATGGTTTTTTGCATATTACAACTGGCTCCAGATGGACCATTTGAAAGAGCAGTCAAACAAATTAAACAAGCTAATATGGGCGCTGGAGAAGTATCAATGGCATCATCAGATGTATCTGGTGATAGTTCGGAGCTAACACCAGAACTTCTTGAAAAATTAAGAATGCAATATGGCCTTGATAAACCCATTGTAGTTCGTTATTTAATTTGGCTTGGACTTTATCCTAAAGAAGCAAAAAGTAAAACTATACCGATTAATAAATCATTTCGTGAATCAGTTGATATTTTAAAATTTGATACTTATAAAGAATATTTACTCCAAAAGTATGTAAAAGTAGTGAAAGATGATAAGGGTAAATTATTAGTTATTGAAACAGGAGTTGGGTTAGAATTTGATATTCCAAAAATAGATAATCCTGAACTAAAAGAAAGTTTTAATAGTGAAAAATATTATACCTTTATTAATAATTATAAAGAATTACCCTCTAATGAAAATATTATAAAAACATGGTACCATTCAGATTGGGAAATTAAAAAAATAGATGAAGAAAAAAACCTAATTACATTAGTTAAAAAACAATTCAAAGGTATCCTGCAAGGCTATCTAGGCTATTCAGAGAAAAAGGGTAAGGATGTTAGTACTCTAATTGGAGAAAGGTTGCATATTTCTGCATTCTTTGGGATTACTAGTTTTCTCTTAGTTTACTCAATTTGTATACCTCTTGGTATATGGAAAGCTATTAATAATGGCAGTCGTTTTGATCTTATTTCTAGTATTACTGTATTTATAGGATATTCAATACCAGGATATATTTTAGGGATACTTCTGCTTGTTTATTTTGGAGGTGATTGGTTTCCGCTTCATGGGTGGAGATCTCCTAACTTTGATGAGCTTACCTTGATAGGTAAAATTAAAGACCAACTACACCATGCATTAGCACCAATGATTTGTTATATGATAGGATCATTTGCAACATTAACAGTTCTTATGAATAATTCTCTTTTAGAAAACTTAAGCCAAGATTATGTAAGAACAGCTTTTGCAAAAGGTTTATCTGAGAGAAGAGTTATTTTTAAACATGCAGTTAGAAATTCTTTAATTCCTCTTGCAACAGGGATTGGTGGTTTAATAGGAGTTTTTCTTGCTGGATCTTATTTAATAGAAAAAACTTTTGGTATCGATGGATTCGCTTTGCTAGGGTTTAATGCATTGATAGATAGAGATTATGATATCATGATGGGGACATTGGTGATTGGGGTAGTTATAAGATTAATTGGAAACTTAATATCTGATTTAACATATGCTCTTGTTGATCCAAGGATAAGATTTAAATAATGAACAATAAACAATATATATCAGACTCAATTCTTAAAAAAAGAATTCGAAAATTTAAAACTGTAAAAAGAGCTTATTACTCTTTAATAATCTTAATTATAGCTTATATATTTTCTTTACTGTCTTTTTTCTTTGTTAACAGTACAGCTCTTGTGGTAAAGTATACAAATAACAATTATGATTTAGGCGAAGAATGGGTTGATGAAAATAATAATAAAAAATGGGATGAAGGTGAAGATCATATAGATAAACATCAATATTATTATCCCTTATTTAAAAAAATATTTAAAAATTCAGAATATGAAGCATCTTTCTTTGGTCAAGATTATATTCAAGGTAAAAAACGCTATGGAAAACCCCATTATCGATTATTAAAAAATGAATTTAAAAATTCAGGTAAAGGAGATTTTGTAATGATGCCTTTATATCCATACGATCCATATGAGGAAGTATTATCAGAGTTAGATGAAGAATTTACTGATACAAATAATAACGGTTTTTGGGATAAAGAGGAACCTTTAATAGATGATAATAAGAATGGTATTAGAGATGAATACAGGCCTCCTACTATACCAGATAGTCATCATATGATGGGCACAGACAATCAGGGGAGGGATGTATTATCACGAGTTATATATGGATTTAGAATTTCAATTACTTTTGCATTGATTGTAGCTACATTCTCTTACATAATAGGTATTATTGTTGGTGCTACTCTTGGATATTTTGGAGGAAAATTAGATTTATATGGCTTAAGGATTATTGAAATATATGCTTCTATTCCATTTTTATTTACAATAATGATACTTGCAAGTTTTATACGACCTTCCCTAATTATATTGTCTGGTTTCTTAATTATTTTTGGATGGGTAGGTATTACTTATTATATAAGAGGAGAATTTTATAGAGAGAAATCAAAAGATTATGTGTCAGCAGCGGTTGCTATGGGACAAACTCACTGGAATGTTATGTTTAAACATATCCTCCCAAATGCATTAACACCTGTTGTTACCTATGCTCCTTTTGCTCTTATGGCTAATATCTCTGCTTTGGTGTCACTTGATTATTTAGGTTTTGGTCTACAACCGCCTACTCCAAGTTGGGGAGAACTTATTAATCAAGCAGCAGGAAACCTTCAGAATTGGCATTTAGTTGTTTTCCCATTAATTTTTATGGCGGTAACATTATTTTTGATTACTATGATTAGCGAGGGAGTTAGGGCTGCATTTGATCCTAAAGTACATTCAAGGTTAAGATAGATGAATAAAGAAAAATTAATAGAAATAAAAGATTTAAAAACATACTTCTATACTGAAGCAGGTACTGCCAAAGCTGTTGATGGAGTATCCTTTGATATTTATAAAGGGGAAGTTTTAGGTATTGTAGGTGAATCTGGATCAGGTAAATCTGTAACTTCTTTATCTATTAATAGGCTTATACCAAACCCGCCAGGAGAAATAGTAAATGGAGAGATTATT
>CAYOTG010000054.1:1574-6249 GCA_964406825.1 uncultured bacterium | reverse complement strand
TTAACACCTCCAAAAAATAAACTTTTATTCTCAAATAATTCTAAATTCAAATGTTCTAAATATTTATGATTAGAAAGATGAATCTCAGGTTCTACAAAAAGATTTTTCCCCTCAAGATGGATTCTTGATGTCTCTATTGCTTTATCTAAAGACATATTTTTAACTAGGAGATTAATGATTACTTGAATAATTGCAGATCTGATACGATTACTACCTCCGCTTCCTATGGCATATAAGGGTTTTTTATCTTTTAGAATAATCGTAGGGCAAAGCATCGTGGGCAATCGTCTTAGAGTGTTCCATTGATGAAAACCAAAGGGATTAAGATCCTCTTCTCCTAACATATTATTCATCATAATTCCAAATTCTGGAATAAATTCTCCACACCCCTCTCCATTGGTTGTGGTAACGCTAACTACATTATGATTTTTATCAATAATGCTTACATGAGTCGTTGACCCAAATCCAGATAATTTTGTAGCATCTCCAATAAATTTTTCATCGTTAAAACAATTTAGATATTTATTAAAAATATTATCATTAAGACAATTAGAAATTTCCATTTCATTATCAGGATTATTACAAACCTCATTACGTACCATTGAAGTTAGCTCCATTGCTTTAACAAGCTTTATAATATCTGAATTTAATGAATTTGATTTTTTAAGTAAGTTTAATAAAAACACCATTAGGGTTCCCCCATATGATGGCGAAGGATTTGTAAAAATATCATAACCCCCTATATTTATATGTAAGGGTTCCCTTGTATGCATTTTATAACTATTGAGGTTTTGTTTATTTATATATCCACCATTCAAATAAAATTTTTCTATAATTTCTGCACCTTCTCCCTTATAAAAAAAATCTTTTCCATATTTAATTAACATCTGAAGAAAATTTGCAAATTCAGGATTTTTAAAAGTAGAACCTTCTTCTAAAAACTTGCCATCTTTTATAAATAATTTTTCCCCTATTTGAGAATGCGTTAAAATGGGTTTAATTAAAGAATTAATATAAGCCTGATATTTTGATAGTACAATTCCATCTTTAGCTATATCTATAGCTGGTTGAAGAATAACTTTCAATGGAAGTTGCCCCTTATTTTGATGGATGCTAAGAAGGCCTTCAATATTTCCTGGAATTGCTGTTGAACCCTTACCAATATGAAAGTCTTGAGCTGTATTCCCAAAATCAACACTGATTTTTTTAAAATCAATTTCAGAATCTTTCTTAATAGGACAATCAACAAAAAAATCATAAACCATTGGAGATTGATCTTTTTCCATCCCCATTAGAATACCACCACCGCCAGCTCCAGTTAAAGCAAATTCAGAAACCATGCTTGTAAACACTGCACCAATACCAGCATCAAAAGCATTGCCTCCTTCTTTAAGGATATCCTCAGCGGTAATTAATGCCCCTTTTGATCCAGTAGCTATTGATCCAAATTTCATTTATATTATTCTTTCGTTAATTATATAACTTTTTATTAAAGATGTTGAATAAATTATTAATTTATAACATATATTTATAATGAAAAGAACACCATTAAGTTGAAAAAAGAATTATCTAAAATATATAATCCAAGTGATGTAGAAGGTAAGTGGTACGACAAATGGATAGAAGAAGAAGTCTTTACACCTAGTAAAGATAGTGAGAAAGAGCCCTTTACATTGATGATTCCTCCTCCTAATGTCACAGGAATTTTACATCTTGGTCATGTTCTTAATAATTCCATCAATGATGTCTTGGTCAGAAAAGCTAGAATGCAGGGTAAAAATACGTTGTGGGTACCAGGGACAGATCATGCATCAATTGCAACGGAAGCTAAAGTAACAAAATATCTTAAAGAAAAAGGAATTGATAAAAAATCAATTGGTAGAGATAAGTTTCTTGAACACTGCTGGGAATGGACAGACAAATATGGTGGGATTATCATAGGGCAATTAAAACGAATGGGGTGTTCCTGTGATTGGTCTAGAGAATGGTTTACAATGGATGAACAGTACTACAAATCTGTTCTTCAGACATTTGTTAAATTATATAATGAAGGATTAATATACCATGGGACACGAATGATTAATTGGGATCCTGCAGGTAAAACAGCTTTGTCAAATGAAGAAGTAATTTATAAGGAAGATAAGGGGTCTTTATGGCATATAAAATATCCTATAAAAGATGAAAATGAATATTTGATTGTAGCAACTACAAGACCAGAAACAATGCTAGGAGATACTGGCGTTGCAATCAACCCCAATGATAAAAGATATAAAAAATATTTGGGTAAATCTATACTTCTACCAATTGTTAATAAAGAAATTCCTATTTTTGCTGATGAATATGTAGATATGGAATTTGGAACAGGTTGTGTTAAAGTAACTCCTGCTCACGATATGAATGATTATGAAATGGCCAAACGTAATAATCTTAAAATCATTAATATTATGAATGATGATGCAACATTTAATGATAATGTGCCGAAAGAATATGAGGGAAAAGATCGTTTTGAAGTTAGAAAAATGGTACTAGAAACACTGGTGAAGGATGGTTTTTTATTAAAAACAGAAGACTATATACATAAAGTAGGACATTCAGAACGTACAGATGCAATCATTGAACCACGGTTATCCAAGCAATGGTTTTTAAAAATGGAAGATTTAGCTCAACCAGCATTAAAGGTAGTTAAAAATAAAGAAGTGAAATTTTATCCTGATAGATGGGAAAAAATATATAATCATTGGCTTAATAATATTCAAGATTGGTGTATTTCTAGACAATTATGGTGGGGACATAGAATCCCTGTATGGTACAGGGATGATGAAATTTATTGCGATGTCAATCCACCAAAAGGAGAAGGATGGGCCCAAGAAGAAGATGTTCTTGACACTTGGTTTAGTTCATGGGTATGGCCACTTGCAACACTGGGGTGGCCAGATAAAAAAGAAGATTTAAATAAATTTTACCCAACTCAAGATTTAGTTACAGGACCAGATATTATTTTTTTCTGGGTTGCGCGGATGATTATGTCAGGTCTCTATTTTAAAAATGAGGTCCCATTCTCTAATGTTTATTTTACGAGTATTATTAGAGATGAAATTGGTAGAAAAATGAGTAAATCTTTAGGGAATTCTCCAGATGCCTTAGAATTATTTGATAAGTATGGAGTAGATGCTGTTAGAATAAGTATTTTAATGATGGCCCCTCAAGGTTTAGATATTCACTTTAAAGAAGAACGTTTAGAGCAAGGAAGAAATTTTATGAATAAATTGTGGAATTGTTCTCGTTTTATTTTAATGAATCTAGATGATAATTTAAATCAACTGGATACAAAAAATTTGGACCAAACAGATAAATGGATTTTGTGCAAATTAAATTCTATTATAAAAGATGTTGATGAATCTCTTTCTAATTACAAAATTAATGATGCAATAAAAAAAATATATAATTTTGTATGGGGAGATTATTGTGATTGGTATATTGAATTTTCAAAATCAAGAATTTATGGCGCAGATAAGGATGAAAGGAAGAGGGTATTATCTATTGCTGTCCATGTTCTTCAAAATATTTTAAAATTGCTTCATCCATTTGCTCCATTTATAACAGAAGAAATCTGGTCGTTTTTTGATAATAAAAAATTATTAGCACAATCAACCTACCCTGAGATAGTATCTGAATTTAATTTTTCTAAAGAAGAAGAAGATATTGATTTATTTAAATTAGTTATCACCTCAATTAGAAATATAAAATCAAATCTTGGAATATCGTCAAAAAAAGAAATCGCGATTTATTGCAGGGGGGATAATTTGAAAACAGCAGTAATAAATAATAATAAGCACCACTTATTACAACTTGTTAATATTAAGCATATAGAATGTGGTTCGAATATAAAAAAACCTGAACAATCAGCAACATCCGTTATCAATAATTTAGAAATATTTATCCCATTAAAGGGATTGATTGATATTGAGAAAGAGATTGTAAGACTTGAAGCTAAGCTAAAGGATTTAGAAGGAAGGCTAAATAATGTTAAGAAAAAATTAGATAACAAAAATTTTGTTCAAAAAGCCCCTAAAGAGATTATAGAACATGAACAGAAAAAGCATGATTCTTATCTAGAAGATTATAATAAATTATTAGAGAATTATAATAGTCTTGTTTCTCAAAAATAAAACTTGGATACAAATCATCAAATAAACCTTCATACAGAAATTCAGTATTTGAAGGGTGTTGGTCCTAAAAGAGGGAAAGTTCTCAAAAGTTTTGGAATAAATACAGTAAAAGATTTAATACGAAATTTTCCTAGAAAATATTTAGATAGAACAAACATTAAACCAATTAATCAAGTTAGAATTAATGAAAAAGTAGTTGTAATTGGAGTTATTGAATCTTTTGGTGTAAAGAAACTCAGAAAAGGAAAATATTTTCAATTAAATATATCAGATGAAACAGGAACAATACAATGTATTTGGTTTCATGGTATCTCGTGGATTATTGAAAAATTTAAAGAGGGTGATACTATAGCTGTATTTGGAAAGGTTGAATTTTATCAAGGATACAGAATTATTCATCCAGAATTTGATTTATTTGATAATAATGAAGATCCCTTAAATACAGGCAACATAATTCCTATTTATGCAACCAGTAATATGCTAAAGCAAGTTAGTTTAGATAGCAG
>CAYOTG010000054.1:0-1474 GCA_964406825.1 uncultured bacterium | reverse complement strand
GTTGATGAACAACATCGTTTTGGTGTAGAACAGAGAAAAAATTTAATTACAAAAGGGAAACATGTCAATATTTTAGCTATGACAGCAACACCTATTCCTAGGACGTTAACATTTGCAATACACGGAGATATGGATTTGTCATGGATTGATGAATTACCACAACATAGAATCCCCATTAAAACATCAATTGTCAATTATAAAAATATTGAGAAGGTATACTCTAAAGTAAAAGAAGAAATGAATAAAGGGCGTTTTTGTTTTATTGTATTTCCTATTATAGAAGAATCTGACAAGATAGATGCAGAGGCAGCAGAAAGCGCATATAACAATTTTAAGAAAAATATTTTTCCTGAATATAATTTAGGATTTTTACATGGAAAATTAAAAAAAGATGAAAAAACAGATATTATGGCTAGGGTTAATGCAAATAAAATTCAGTGTCTCATATCAACAACTGTTGTAGAAGTTGGAATTAATAATCCAAATGCAACTGTTATGGTTATAGAAAATGCTGAAAGATTTGGATTAACACAACTGCATCAATTACGAGGAAGAGTTGGAAGAGGAAAATTTCAATCTTATTGTTATTTGATTCAAAGAAAAAAAACAGAACACTCAGAGAAAAGATTATCTATTATTGAAAAATATCTTGATGGATTTAAAATTTCAGATGAAGATTTAAAACTTAGAGGACCAGGAGAATTTTTAGGAACAAAACAGCATGGATATATTTCTTCAAAACTGATAGATATTGCAAATGATGGTAAAATTATTAGACATGCTAGAACTCGGGCCTTTGAAATTATAGAAAATGACCCTAAACTTATCAGTCATCAAAATTTAAAAAATAAACTTTTAAATGATTATAAACATATGTTAGAATTTGTAAATATTGGATAATGAACATGTATAAAAAAATTCATATTATTCTAGGATTTTTAGCGTTTTTAATTCCATTGATATTGTATATATACACAATGGCTCCAACAACATCTTTTTGGGATTGTGGAGAATTTATTGCTACATCCTATATCCTTGGAGTTCCTCACCCACCAGGATCGCCCTTATTTCTACTCCTTGGGAACGTATTTAGCAATATACCCTTTTTTAATGATATAGGAGCTAGAGTAAATTTAATTTCACCCATTGTCAGTGCTTTTTCAGTGATGTTCTTATATCTTATAATTGTTCAATTGATTGAAGAATTTAATGGAAAATTAAAAGATATTTCTAATTTAATAATAAACAATGTAAGTGCTTTTTTAGCAGCATTAACCTTTGCAATAACAGATTCACATTGGTTTAATGCCGTAGAAGCAGAAGTTTATTCTTTATCCACATTTTTTACTGCTATTGTTATTTGGATGATATTAAAATGGGCTTCATTATCTAAAGATTCTTGGAATATTAGATATTTATTATTGATAGCATATATGATTGGATTAGCTATAGGTATTCATATTTTAAACTTACT
>CAYOTG010000053.1:0-6269 GCA_964406825.1 uncultured bacterium | reverse complement strand
ATGATATGAAACCACTTTTATCTACATTAGAATCAGATTTAAGATATGGGTGGATTGATCAAATTCTTATGAGTTGTTCATTTAAAAAAATCAAAGTAATTGAAAGAAAAACTAAAAGTGAAAAAATAGATAATATATTGACTCATGCATGGATTGGACCTTTAATATTTATTGGAATTTTATATTTTATATTTCAATCCATATTTTCATGGGCTACGATACCTATGGATTTTATAGATTCACTGATTACTTCATTTGGTAACTATATCTATAATATAATGCCTGAGAGCTTGTTACGTGATTTATTGGTTGATGGTATTATTGCTGGTATTGGAGGTATTGTAATATTTTTACCACAAATATTATTATTGATGTTTTTTATGACAATATTAGAAGATACAGGATATATGACAAGAGCAACGTTTATAATGGATAGGTTTATGAGGTCTATGGGTCTTCATGGCAAGTCTGTTTTACCTATTATGAGTGGATATGCTTGTGCTATTCCAGGTATTATTTCAACTCGAACAATAGATAGTTGGAAGGAAAGGTTGATTACTATATTGATTCTTCCATTAATAAGTTGTAGCGCACGGCTACCCGTTTATGTTCTCATGATTGGTACTTTTATACCAGAAACATATCTTTTTAATGTTATTGGTTTACAGGGATTTGTAATGGTTGTAATGTATTTTTTAGGTACAGTTACAGCTTTTATTCTAGCCAAAGTTTTTAGTCGTTTTTTATCTGAGTCTAGTAATCCATCTTTTATTATGGAATTACCTTCTTACAGATTTCCTATTATAAGATCTGTAATAAGGCAAGTCTTAAATAGAGGTAAATTATTTTTAGTTGATGCAGGGAAAATAATAATGATTATATCAGTTGTCTTATGGTTCCTTGTTTCTTTCCCTAAAAATGCTTCTGGAGATATTGATATTACACAGAGTTATGCAGGTAGTATTGGACAAACAATTGAACCTATTATTCAACCTTTGGGTTTTGATTGGAAGATAGGTATAGCTTTAATCACATCATTTGCTGCAAGAGAGGTTGTTGTAAGTACTTTATCAACAATTTATAATATTGATGATGATGGGGAAAATATGGTGAATTTAAAAGAAGCTATGTTGAAAGATGTAAATCCAAAAACAGGGCAAAATACTTATACTCCTCTTATTGCTATATCTTTGATGGTGTTCTATGTTTATGCTGCACAATGTATGGCTACATTTGCTGTTGTGAAAACTGAAACCAATGGATGGAAATGGCCAATATTTATGATGGTTTATATGACACTCTTAGCTTACGGAATGTCATTTATGGTTTTTCAAGTTGGAAGAATGATAGGGTTCGTATAAAAAAATTATTCAGAATCGTTTGTATTGTTTAAAAACACAATAATATCTTTTAAATCTTCTTTGTCTATAATAACAGTTGCATCATGAGGTTTCTGTTCAATAATAATAACTTTCCCTACCTCTTTTATAGATATTCCACTATTAAATTTTGATGTGGTTGTAGATTTACTCATAGATATAGATTTTGTATTATCTTTTATATTCGTATTACTAAAATAGATAGTAAATGACACTATACATAACGTTATAAATGATATAAATATTTCTTTCATAATTAATTAACCTCTTGCTGAGCCCTAACATAAAAAATAAAAATATATAAAAACAAGAAAATTATATCAAATGAGTTTGTTAGAAATGACAGAAATGATGTAAATTAATTATTCATAAACTTATTGCATTATACAAGCAATTTCAATAGAGGATTAGTATGCCTTTTATTACGAAACAATTTAAATTTTGCGCTGCCCACAAATATTGGAACGATAATTGGACAGATGAAAAAAATAAAGAAATTTTTGAAGATGATATTAAAATTCATGGTCATAATTATGAATTAGATATAACCATATCAGGTAAACCCTCTAAAGAATCTGGTTTTATTGTAAATATATCAGAATTAAAAAAAATTGTTGATGAATATGTAATTAATATACTTGATCATTCACAAATCCAAGAGGATGTAGAATGGTTTAAATCAAGACAGCCTTCAACTGAGAATTTGGTAATATTTATATGGAATCAGCTAAATCCTCATATTGGAAGTAAAATGAAATTATACAAAATCAAATTAAGAGAAACGCCAACTATTTATACGGAATATTATGGCCCAGATGGAGACTAAATGATACATGATAATGTAAAAGAATTAACTGAAAAATTATTAATTGAAATTGGTGAAGACCCTGATAGAGAGGGTCTATTAAATACACCTATGCGTGTTGCCAAAGCTTGGGCTTTTTTATCTAAGGGGTATAAACAAGATATAGATGAAATTATTAATAATGCTATTTTTGAAGAAGAATATGACCAAATGGTGGTAGTGAAGGATATAGAATTCTATAGTATGTGTGAACATCATTTATTACCTTTTTTTGGTGTTGCTCATATTGCCTATATCCCCAATGGGAAAATTATTGGACTTTCTAAAATACCTAGAATCCTTGATATGTTTGCCAGACGTTTACAGGTTCAAGAAAGAATGACTCAGGAAGTAGCTGGCATGCTACAATTAAAGCTTAATCCTAGAGGTGTTGCCGTTATTATTGAAGCTCAACACATGTGTATGCAAATGAGAGGTGTTGAAAAGAGAAAATCTTATATGTCCACTTCTGCTATGCTTGGTATCTTTAGAGAAGATAATAAAACGCGTAAAGAATTTTTAGATATAGTTAAACTTGAAAAACAATTTTAATGAAAAAAAAATATGACATTGTTGTAATAGGGGGCGGTCCAGGAGGATATGTTGCTGCAATTAAAGCTGCCCAACTTGGTAAAAAAATTGCGATTATAGAAAAATCTTCATTGGGAGGGATTTGTCTTAATTGGGGCTGTATACCTACCAAGTCATTATTGAAAAATGCCTATGTGCTTGATTTAATAAAAAATGCAAGTAAATATGGTATTGATATACCTGAATATTCAGTTAATTGGGATAAAGTTATTAAGCGTTCAAGGAATATTGCAAAACGCCTTAGTAAGGGTATTGAATATTTAATGAATAAAAATAAAATAGATTTTATCAATGCCAAAGCCATTCTTAAAGATTCTCATACTATTTTAATAAATGACTCTAAGGAAGAAATAAAATCAGATTTTATTATACTTGCTACAGGTACAACACAAAAGAATCTACCTGGTTTAACTATCGATGGTAAACAAATTATTTCTTCAAAGGAAGCAATGATATTGGATTATATACCAAAACGAATGGTGATTATTGGAGCAGGGGCCATAGGAGTAGAATTTGCACATCTTTATAATACATTCGGTAGTGATGTTACAATGATAGAAGCAATGCCTAATATATTACCTAATGAAGATGAAGATATATCTAAGGAATTATCATCTATTTTATTAAAAAGAAAAGTTAAGATATTAACAGGAAAAATAGTTGATAAAGTCAGTAAAAGTAAAAAGGACATAAAATTATCCATTGGTAAAGAAACAATAGAAGCAGATATTGTTTTAGTTGCAGTGGGTGTTACAGGTAACATATCTAATTTAGGTTTAGAAAAAATAGGTGTAAAAACGAGTAATGGTTTTATAGATAAAAATACATTTTTACAAACATCTGTAAAAAATATTTATGCTATTGGAGATGTTAGTGGCCCTCCATTATTAGCACATGTTGCTTCTGCTGAAGGAGTGACCGCAGTAGAACATATTTGTGGTTTAGATGTAAATGAAATGCGTTATGATAATATTCCTGCTTGTACTTATTGTGAACCAGAAGTTGCCTCTGTAGGCCTTACAGAATTACAAGCTAAGGATAATGGGTATAAAGTTAAGGTAGGAAAATTTCCATTTAGAGCACTTGGGAAAAGTTTAGCCGATGGTAGTCATGAGGGATTTGTTAAAATTATTTATGATGAGAAATATGGAGAGCTTTTAGGTTGCCATATTATTGGACACAATGCATCAAATTTAATCAGTGAAATAAGCATTGCAAGAATGCTTGAAACAACTTACTATGAGATTCTAAAAACCATTCATCCACATCCAACATTATCTGAAGCTATTCATGAAGCAACTGCTGATGCTTTAGGTGAGGCTATTCATATATGATAGTTTCTACTCAAAGCAATACAATGGTAGATATATTAGATAAGGATTTATCTAGTACTGAAATTTTTAATTATATTAAAAAAATAAATTTAAATAATGATATTAATTTTTTCTACTTAGGAAAGAAATCATATGTTGATGCTTGGAAATTACAAAAACAACTCCATGAATCAGTTAAAAATAATGATATTCCAAGTTTAGTACTATATCTTGAACATGATCACGTGTATACATTAGGTAAAAATGCTAATTCTGATTTTATCTTAAGTAATTACCCAAAGGATGTTCAAGTTATTCAAACAGATAGAGGTGGACAGGTTACATATCATGGACCAGGGCAGTTGATAGGATATCCTATTATTAATCTGAATAATTACAAAAAAAGTATTAGTTGGTATATGAGGGCTTTAGAAGAGGTTATAATATTAACATTGCAGCAATATGATATATCCAGCAGTAGAAAAGATGGAATGACTGGAGTTTGGGTTCAAGATGATAAAATATGTGCAATGGGGGTTAGGCTTTCACGTTGGGTTTCAATGCATGGTTTTGCCCTGAATATTGAACCAGATATGGAATATTATGATGGTATGATTCCATGTGGGATACAAGAGTTTGGAATAACTTCTTTATATGAATTGCTAGATGAAAATATTGATGTTTATGAAGTTATGGATACTATAACACAAAACTTTTTTAAAATATTTAAGGTTTAGAATTGAAAAAATATAAAAATCATTCAAAAAAAGATCTACTCAGAGTTTTTACTTTGATGTTTCAATCTAGAAAATTAGATGAAAAACAATTAATTTTATTAAAACAGGGAAAGGGATTTTTCCATATTGGAGCATCCGGTCATGAAGCTGTTCAGGTAGCTGCATCAGGTTGCATGAATTTGGAAACAGATTATTCATATCCTTATTATAGAAATCAAGCTTATTGCTTAGGTCTTGGTATGACATCACGGGAAATGCTTTTATCTTTTTTAGCTAAAGAGGATGATCCTAATTCTGGAGGCAGGCAAATGCCTCAGCATTTTGGACATAAAAATTTAAATATTGTTAGCCAATCCAGCCCAACAGGCACTCAATATCTGCAAGCTACTGGTGCAGCTTTTGCTTTACAAAGGGATAGTAATAAAGGAATAGTCTATGTATCATCAGGTGAAGGGACTACAAGCCAGGGAGATTTTCATGAAGCTTTAAATTGGGCAAGTAGGGTAAAATCACCGGTTATTTTTCATGTTGAAAATAATGGCTATGCTATTTCTGTTCCTATTGAAGAACAAACTGCAGGATCTTCTGTATATAAAATATCATCTGGCTATGAAAATTTGCATCGTTTAAAGATAGATGGAACAGATTATTTTGAATCTTTATTGGCTTTTAAATTAGCAGCTGATAGAGCAAGAAAGGGGCTAGGACCAACTCTAATTGAATCTATGGTTGTAAGGCTTTTGCCTCATTCTTCATCTGATGATCATAGAAAATATAGAACTGAAGAAGATATTAATAGAGATAAAGAAAATGATCCAATATTGAAATTCAAATCCAACTGTATTTCAGAAGGGATAATAAGTAAAGATGAATTTGATAAATTAGAAGAAAAAATTTCTAATGATATTAATGATGATGTATTATGGGCTGAAGAGCAAGAAGATCCAAATAATCCAGATGCTAATTTGTTTTTGACAGAAAATGTTTTTAATGCAAATCTTGTAAGTAAGGACAATGATATCGTATTAGTTGATGCAATTAATCATGCTATGGATGAAGAACTTGAATTTAATGAAAAGTTAGTTATTTATGGACAAGATGTTGCAGGAGGAAAGGGAGGTGTTTTTACGGCAACCAAAGGTTTAACTGATAAACATGGAGAACATAGAGTTTTCAATTCACCCTTAGCAGAATCTTCAATTATTGGTACAGCAATAGGTATGGCTACCTTAGGATATAAACCTGTTGTTGAAATACAATTTGGAGATTATATATGGACAAGTATGATGCAAATCCGGAATGAACTTGCTACAATGTATTACAGGTCAAATGGAACATGGAGTTGTCCTGTTGTAGTGAGGGTTCCTGTTGGAGGTTATATCCATGGTTCATTATGTCATAGTCA
>CAYOTG010000052.1:0-6324 GCA_964406825.1 uncultured bacterium | reverse complement strand
CACATTCAGATGTTGGTGATATATCATTGATAGCAGTAAATAAACCATTAAAAGTCCCCGAACCTGCATCCGTATAATAATTAGCATTATATTCTATATCTCCTGAAATATCCCATATTTTAAGAACCATTGGATTCCCCGTAATAGCTCCTGGTAAAATTGGACCACCGAAATCTGATAAATCAACTGAATTAATTGCAACAACCTCAAGCTGCACTCCTTCCCAAATTCCTGAACCAACTAAAACTTCTCCTATATTACCGTTTTCATCTATAATTCCTGAGGAGTCAAATAATCCAAGCTCATCTCCAATATCTAAACCCGTAATAGAATTTTGAAAAATAAATAATGTTGATTCACCCGTCTCTTGTATTGAAACATTAAAGTGCTCTTGAGAGAACAATAGAGATAAAAACATAATACTATAAATTGTATATTTTTTCACATTTACTCCTTTATTAAATCAAACAAAATATCATTTTCAAAAAAAAGTCTGTAGATATTATTTTTAAAATTATAAACAGCCATAAAGTAGGATTGGCTATTAACGCTCCTATGTTTTACTTCTATAGGATCACCCAAAAGCCTCATAGCTTTTTCATATGAATCTCCTAATTGGATGAGCGTATTATCATCAATGGGTTTAAATCTATCTTTATATTCATTAATAATTTCTAAAATAAGTTCATCTCTCCTTTGTGAATTCTGGAGGTCTAATTCCAGCTTTAGAATATTCAAGTTATCTTCAATATAATCATTAATATTTGGATATACTATATTTAAAAATTTTGTGGCCTCATATGCTTGAAAATAATTTTGATTTTTTGCTGCATCATTTATCATTTGTATTATTAGAGAAACAAGTGAATTAATTTTTCCTATATACATATATTCATAATGGGGATATAATTCTTGATTTTTTTGATACATTTCATATGATGTAACATAATTCCCATTTTCTAAATATGTATCCGCCTGATTATATAAAAGAGTTATTTTTTCAAATTCAATA
This sequence comes from uncultured bacterium, assembly GCA_964406825.1. Lineage (GTDB taxonomy): Bacteria > Fidelibacterota > Marinisomatia > SCGC-AAA003-L08 > D37C17. Next base: position 5,312 of record CAYOTG010000052.1, on the reverse strand, counting down.
GTCGGTTTAATTCCATCTGAAATACTTGCAATATATTCTAAATGATTTATTTTATCATCAATAGATAATTGATAATAAGATTCATCTAAATGGTTAAAAAGTTTGTCTGCTATAATATATTTTCTTGATTGGACCTCATAAATCAAAACTGAATCTTGGGTTTCATCTAAAGCATTGTTATACCAAATTAAGGCAGAATCAATTTTATTATTTCTATAACAATCAATACCATTATATAACATATCATAAGCAACTTGAGTACGACTGAATTCAATCATTTTATTAGCTAATTTAATTTTGGGATGTTTTTTATGATTAATTTTAAATTGGTTGAAATTATCAATAGCATCTAGATAATCAGAATTTATCAAATAATTAAATCCCTTATCTCCATCTGTCTTCTTTCCTCCATACATTATACCTATGGTAAAACGTAAGGCTATATCATTGCTATTAATTGCTATGATGGGATTTGAGTATGTATCAGATATATCATCAATTTGTATTTTATCTAAACCTATTTCAAAACCATACATAAGATTATAATCTTTGTTTTTAAGTTCGCTAATAATATTAAACCCTAAATCAAAACCTTCTGTTTTACCTCCAGCATTAATAACCCCATCATTATTTTCATCTCTAAATAGCTCTCCATCAATAAGACCATAAGAATAACGAATATAAGGAGAAAATTTTTCAGATAATTGTACGGCAAATAAGGTATTGATATTATAGCTATGAAGCACTGGATAATAATAATATGTTTCTATGCTATTTTGATCAGGCCAACCTGAAGCTAAGGATTTCTCTAAAGGCTTACTAAGTTTGTAGCTAAAGCTTGTAATAATATCAACTGAATTTTGAAGATTTTGAAAAAAATTATATCCTAAAAAATCAATCTCTAAATCTAGTCCCTTCCTAAATTTAATATCATCAACAAAATTAAAATCCACATCTCCATCTATTATAAAAGGGGAGTTATTTAAATCAGTTATACCTTCAGAAAAAAATTGTTTCCAAAAATCATCTCCCCCATATTGAAAAGTCCCAACTTTAATTTTATATGGCATAAATGAAAATGGCTCTCTAAAACTCATTGAATTAAAATTTTTGTTCCACCAATGTTCAAATCTTGTAGAGGACCATCTATTTTCATCTGATAAGAGAAATGTTATTCCTAAAAAAAATATGAGGTATAGTTTTTTCATTTTAGAATAAATATATAAATTTTTATTTTAGAAAGCATAATTATACGAACATATAAATAAATATATAGTTAAATTTAATATTAAATATTTAATAAACATTATGTTAATAAAAAATATAAAAAACATTATTTTTCTGATGTTATTATTAAGCTTAAGTATAGCTGATGGAACCTATAGCCCCAGTGGTGCTTTTTCTATTTCAAGAATTCACTATAGTGGCGGTGGAGATTGGTATTCTGATAAAAGCTCAATCCCAAATCTATTAAATTTCATATCAGATAATACTAATATCATAGCTGAAAAAGAGCAACGCATTGTCAAAGTAGGAGATAATGATTTTTATTCAAATTCATATTTTTATATGACAGGTCATGGTAATATTAAATTATCTAGAGAGGAAATAATTATATTAAGGCAACATCTTATAGATGGAGCATTCTTACATGCTGATGATAACTATGGGATGGATGAATCATTCCGATCATTACTTGAAGAGATGTTCCCTGAAAAAGAACTCATAGAAATTCCTCCTGATCATTCTTTATTTAATATATACTATAAATTCCCTAATGGATTACCAAAAATACATGAACACGATAAAAAACGCCCTCAAGCACTAGGTATTTTTCATGAAGAAAGGCTTCTTATATTATATACATATGAATCTGATTTGGGAGATGGATGGGAAAATTCAAAAGTACATAATAACCCAGAAGATTTAAGAAATCAGGCATTGAAAATGGGAACAAATATTGTTATTTATTCCTTGGTACAATAATCTTATGACAAGTATTAATAATTATATAAAAAAATATAGACAAATAATTTCTAATAAAGAATTACTTAAAAATATTTGTATTCTTTTTAGCACTGTATTATTCTTTTTACTTATCGCATCATTAATTGAAGAAATTTTTTACTTATCATCTTTTAATCGTAGAAATTATATGATTTTGTTATTATCTACATCAATAGTATCTATACTATTTATTATAATAACATGGATAATAAATTATTTTGGATTATTACAAAACAATACCAATGAAAGTCTTGCTTATAAAATAGGTTATAAGGTCCCTCAGATTAAAGACAGATTACTTAATGCTATACAGTTAAATAGAATAAATTCTGAATTAGACCTAACAAAATTAGCAGTAAAAAATATTAAGCATGAGTTAGGCAATATTTCTATAAATAAAATTGTAAAGTTATTTCCAAAAAGAGAGTTTTATATATTGATAATTTTTTCTTTATTATTTACATCTATTATGTTAATTCCAAGAATAAATCAAAGTGCATTTAGAGTTATAAATTATAAAACTGAGTTTAATCCACCCACCCCCTTTAAAATAGTTGATATAAGTAAAGATAATTCTGCTCTAAGTGGTGATACTATTAATCTTGAATTTAATATTATAGGAGGATCTCCAGATTCAATAAAACTATATTTAAAAACCAATGATGATATTCAAATTCAAAATATTGGAAATATTAATAATAAATTCAACTACACTATTAATAATATAAAATTAGAAACGATATATTGGGCTAAATATGATTCATACTCTTTATTTTCAGCTTGGGATACCATTGGTACATTACCTCAAAAAATAGCTGTTAAAAAAAGACCCATTATATTGAAAAATGATTTTACAATAATTCCTCCTGATTATACAAAACAACCAATTAAAAAATATAAAAATCAAAGCTTAACTCAATTTGAAGTTTTAAATGGGAGTAAGATAAAATTTAATTTTACAACAAATAAATCATTATCTAGAGCATGGATGCTTTTAAATAACGAAAGATTTGATCTTAGTATTAATCAAAAAAATATTGGTGGAAATTTTTTGCTAGATGATAATAAAACATTAAAGATATTTTGTCTAGATAGTTTATTAATTCCAAATTTAAATCCAACTCAATTTACGTTTTTAAATATTGAAGATTCACCCCCATCAATCATTGTGAATAGCCCAAATCAAGAATTTGAAATTAATGAATCATATAATATATATACTCATTTAAATATTAATGATAATTATGAGGTTACCGATATATGGATAGAGTATAAAATTATTACTCCTGGTTTTTTAGATGAAAATGATATATCCAAAATATCTCTAAATGATAAATTTCTATCACAATCTAAAGAAATAAATATAATACATAATTGGGATATAGATAATTTAGGATTATTAATGGGAGATGAAATTCATTTTTGGTTTTTGGCTAAAGACAATAATCCCAATAATTTAGCTCCAACTAAGACAGATGTTTTCATTGGAAAATTTCCTTCATTAGAAGATTTATTTACAGATATAGAAACCTACGAACAAGAATCTGATAATTGGTTAGAAGAAATAAAAGAATCAATTGAAGAAATATCTGACATCACAGAAGAGGTTGAATTAGAATTATTAAAAAAGAATGATGTTGGGTTTGAGAATGAAAAAAAAATCGAAGAATCATTTGAAAAAGTTGAAGAAATAACTAAAGAAATTGAAAAACTTCAAAACAATATAGATAAAATCATTGAACAAGCAGAAAAAAATAATTTATTCGATCAAAATTTATTAGAAAAATTTAATGATTTTCAAATGATGCTTCAGAATATTATGACCCCTGAAATTATGGAAGCAATGAATAAATTACAAGAAGCATTGAAAAATATGGATTCTGAAAAAATTGCTAAAGCTTTAGAGGACTTTGAATTTAATTTAGAAGAGTTTGAAAATCAATTAGATAGATTTATGGATATGTTTAAAATGGCTCAGGCAGAACAAGCGTTAAATGAATTGAGTAAATTAGCTCAGAACTTAATTGAAAAACAAACTGATTTAATCAATGAATTATCTGAGAGCCCATCAAAAACAAGTTTATTAAATTCAAAATCTACTAAACAGGAACAACGATTTGATAATTTTCAAAATACTATGGATGATGCTATGAATCAAATTCAGGATATTTCTGAACAATCTACAGAAAAATTAAAAAATTTGAAAAATAGTTCTACTATAGAAGAAACAGAAAATTCAATGGACCAAACAACTAAAAAAATAAACAATCAAAATCCAGAAGAAGCTTCAAACGAATCTAGTAAAGCTAAAAAAAATCTAGAAATGATTTCGGAAGAAATTGATAGAATAAAAGATTCATTTATTAAAGAGAGTATGGATAAGCTTAATAATGATTTCCTTATGATTATAAATAATATTCTAACTATATCAAATCAACAAGAAAATTTACTTTTGGAAAGCAATGGAATCAGAAGCAATAGTCCTAAAATACGGGGAATTAATGAACAACAAAATAATATTAATAGAGAGCTTAATCAATTAATGGAACATCTTATAGAACTATCAACTAAAACTTTTTTAATTGATGCTTCTATTAATAGGGCTTTTGGTAAAATCACTTCAGCAATTACTAAAACGATAAATAATTTTGAACAGAAAAAAATAAACTCAGCTCTTAAATCGCAAAATGAAGCCTTAGAAAATATTAATTTAGCAACCCTCCTATTATTAAATGCTCTTAAAGAAATGAATGAAACAAATTCTCCATCAGGATTTGAAAAATTCATGGAAGAAATGGAAAAAATGTCTCAACAACAACAAGGGTTAAATCAATCAACTATGCAATTAAGCCAATTAAGTCTAATGCAACAACAGGGATTACTGGGAGAGTTGCAATCTCAACAACAACAGTTAAAAGAACAACTAGAGGATCTTTTAGGTGAATTCCCAGGACAAAATAATGGGACTATGGAAAAAATTGGTGAAGATATGGATGAAATTATTCAAGATTTTAAAAATAAAAAAATAACCAGAGAAACTATTGAGAGACAGGAACAAATTTTATCTAGAATGCTTGATAATCAAAAATCTCTGACTCAAAAAGATTATTCTAATAAAAGACAAAGCAAAACAGGCGGACAAACTTCATATGATGGAGATTTAATACTTGACCCAGAATTAGGTGATAAAAATTTATTGTTAATTAATGCAATGGAATCCGCTATGGATGAAGGTTATTCTAATGAATACAATAAAATTATAAGAAATTATTTTTTAAAACTTCAAAATGATGAATAAAAATAAA
>CAYOTG010000051.1:4794-6353 GCA_964406825.1 uncultured bacterium | reverse complement strand
CTATCATCATCAATCAACTTATATTCAAGAATCAACTCATTGGTATTATCATAACCAACTTTATTAAATTTATATTTACCAATACCACATGGAGTATTAATAAGCAAGAAAGGTGATTGGCTACATAACTCTTTAATGGAGCTACGGCTGGATTTAATACCATCATTAATTTTATGAGTAGTTTTATTCATGACAACCTCCTGTTTTCTAGGAGATATTATCAATTCTATACAAATTATTTTGTGATTTAGAACAATTAGTAAATAAAGGGGAATAATCTATTGGTTTTATTTTTATAATCATTAAACTCTTTATATTTTGACAAAGATTTATCCTTCTTAATCATATTAGGAATCCATACAAAAAATATAAAAATAAATAATGCTATTAATGGAGTCCAATCACAAGCAAGTAGGGTAAAACCCATATATATAAAGAGTTCACCGAGGTAATTGGTATTTCTAATCCTTGAGAACATATAATTATCTATTAAATGCCCTCCTTTTAATTTTAAAGAAATATATTTTTGCATATCAGATGTAAAATGTAAAAATATCCCTACAATATAGATAGATATACAACTAGCATAGTAAATATTCGGAGGTAAAGTTGTAAATATAGGTAAAAAAGAATTACTCGAAATAATTATATATGGAGAAACCCAGTAAAGAGATAAACCTATCCAAATGAATAATCCATATAGAATTTTTGTTTCTTGTTCCCATTGTTTATCAGGAAAGATAGAACTCTTTGTAATCCAAAGCAAACCATAGGTACCATGTAAAGCCAAATAAATAAGAGCAACAAAATTATCCCATTGATTATAATAACCTATTAAGCCAATTATAAAAATCGGTGTTATTCCTTTATGACTATCAATAAAATATTTTTGTTTTAATGTCATTTATATTGTATGTCTAAATTAATTATCATTTCCTTATTTAAACTATGATGTACAGGACAATTCTTAGCAGATCTTTCAATGATTTTTTTTGATTTACCATTAAAATAACCTGTTATTTTAATGATAATATCTATTTGAGAAATTTTTCTAGGTAAAGTTTTTGACATTGTCTTTGTAACATCTCCATCCATAGTCTTAATATTAATATTATGTGTATTGGCTGCTATTGCTATGATGGTTAGCATACAACTTGCTAATGATGAAGCTACTAAATCTGTTGGAGAAAAAGTTCGTCCTAAACCCTGATTATCTATAGGAGCATCTGTTAATATTTTAGTTTCTGAATCTAAATGAGTTATCTCAGTACTTAAATCACCTTTATAAGAGACTCTAAAATCAGCCACGTTTAACTTCTTCGAGAATATAATTTAGCTAGTAATCTCAATATTTCAAGATAGAGCCAAATAAGAGTAACCAGAAGACCAAAAGCACCATACCATTCCATATACTTAGGAACATTGCTTTCTGAGGCCTCTTCAATAAAATCAAAATCTAGAACAAGATTTAATGATGCTATAATTACGACAAATACACTAAAACCAATACTCATTAATGGAGCAGGAGCATTTGGTTGTCCAATAGTCATAAAATAAAA
>CAYOTG010000051.1:3516-4694 GCA_964406825.1 uncultured bacterium | reverse complement strand
TAGTAATAAAATAAATAGACTTGTAGCAATTTTATTAACTGTACCATCAATAGTCATTACTTGATCTGAATTAGTAGTAATATTTTTAAATGTATTTTTATTTAGTGCTGGATTTCCTGACCTCATAGATAAATGTTTACTCATAAATAAACTCCTTTAAATTAATAATTTTCATTCATTATAGAATTAATCAATGTAACTATATCCAAAATATCAATAATACCATCAGAATTCATATCAGAAGCACAAAATTCTGTATCAGTTAATTCAGGCATATCTATAATAATATTAATCATTGAAACAATATCTAAAATATCAAGAACACCATCATTGTTTATATCTCCAGATGTGCAGATTATATCTGATATATAGTAACCATTTCTATGATAATTACCTCTGTATATATTCCAATAATCACCCGTATTAGATGTTTCTTTAATATCCGCCATAACAACATCTCCTGTGGTTCCACCAAAAATCTCCATATCACCATCATTATCTACATCATAGATGTTAACAGATGATGCATAGGCGAATGTATTGGATATAGGCATATTATTATAATAATAAAAATCAGAATAGGTAGAATCTGTAGATTTCAATACATGTAAATCACCTCCTTCATCACCAAAAATAATTTCGGGCATACCATCAGAATCTAAATCTTCAAAAACTATGGAACCTGATATTGCATTAAATGGAAGTAATATTCCTTGCTCTGTAATATTTATAGGAAAACCATCATAAAGATTACCATGAATATTAATAGCAAAAATTTCTCCTTCATTATTACCAAAGAAAATCATAAAATTATTTGAATATTCAAGCACTGTTGGAGATGTATAAATAGATCCACCTGTCTCAAATGCAAAATGTAATGAACCACTATTATCAATAGCATATAATTTTCCATCTTTACTACCAACAACTATCATTTTTTGATTATTATTTTCAATTACAATAGGAGCTGATCTCACTTTATCCTCTGTTAAAAAACTAAAAGCAATTGTTCCATCATCATAAATGAGATAAACATTATCATCGTCTGTTCCAATAACAATATCATCCTTGCCATTATTATCAAAATCAGCCAAAGCAACACCCTTTTGGATTTTTTCATCTAAAACAACAGGAAAACCCTCAACATTGGTTCCATCTATATTAAGAGCAAAAACTTT
>CAYOTG010000051.1:2204-3416 GCA_964406825.1 uncultured bacterium | reverse complement strand
GTTGATTCTCCATAATTACCATTTAAATCAAAATATCCAGCAGTTACAACTAATTCAAAATTATGTTGTCCTATAAAAACATCATCTCCAACCTCTCCAGATAACAGAGAAAATCCAGATTCATCAACCAATATATCACCAAAATCAAGCTGTGAGTTAATAAAAATAATATCATCATAATTTTCAAAAAGATCATTTTGGCTTTCAATAGTAGCTGTTACATTTAAGGCGTCTAAATAAAAAGAATTATTGGAAATAAAAAACTCTATATCAAATGGCTCACTAGGATTAAGCAAATCATCTCCATCACCTGCTGGACCATCTCCACCAGCTCCTCCTATATACAAATTAAACTCATTTGATAAAATAAGTGAATTCTCCATATTAAGTAGCATTTCATCTATAATTTCACTTGCATCCTGTACAAAGGTATTATAGAATCCAGCCTCCTTATAATGAACTTTCATTTCATGATCAATCATAACCAAGCTAGGGAAAGCACTACCAGTGTTAAACATATTAAATATAGGATATCCAGTATCATCAATAATATTAGGGATACCAGACGTTCCTAGATTTCCCCATTGAGTACATGAATAAGGTTGGTTTAAATCAGATAAAGCTACAAAAAATTCAACATAATTATTATTAGAATAATTCTGTTGTAAATCATCAAATAATGGAATAAGAGATTGACATGGACCACACCAAGTAGCAGACATATCAATTACAAGAACATTATATTCACCTCCATTTGTATTACCATTATAATCACCTAATGTAATAACATCATCCATAATTCCAGGCTGAGTATAACATAAATCAAATTCTTGATTTAAATGATTATTACTGATATAATCGCCTACATTGTATGATGCAAAAGTCAAAGTAAAAAAAGCTATACTGATTATTTGTTTCATATTTTTCTCCATTTAAAGTTTAATTTTTACTTATTTTAATAAATAAGACTACCCAACCAATAATAAAAAGTAGTCCTCCTAATGGTGTAATTGCTCCTAACCATTTAATATCAGTTATTGCTAGAATAAACAAACTTCCTGAAAATAATAAAATACCGATTATAAATAATATACCACATATATCAAATGTTTCTGAACTCAACAATTGATTTAAAAAAGCAACAAATAAAATAGCAAACGCATGAAAAAATTGATACAATACAGCCTTGTCATAAATTGACATAGAATATTC
>CAYOTG010000051.1:0-2104 GCA_964406825.1 uncultured bacterium | reverse complement strand
ACGCATGAAAAAATTGATACAATACAGCCTTGTCATAAATTGACATAGAATATTCAGATAATTTGTCTTTTAACACGTGTGCTCCAAATGCACCCATTATAACTGATAGACAACAAAAAAATATGCCTGATAATAATAAGCCCTTTACCATATTATTAATTTTTAAGGGGTTCTTCTTCTTGAGGTACTTCTTTTTCTGAAATAATTTCTACAAGTTTAAACTTTTCAGGAATCTGACTAAGTATAGCCTTATCATCTATCGCATTTACATCAAACTCTATATATAACATTTCCTCTTCTATACTAACATCATAGTTCTCGAGACCTTCTAAACCATCAATAGCAGCACGAATACTATGGACACAACCCATGCACGTCATACCACCAACCGCATATTCTTTAGAAATTGTTTCTTTTAATAATATAGCTTTATATGGACTTGGTAGAGAGCTTATAATATTTTCTGATTTTATATTATCATTATCAAAAACAACTTCCATCTTTTTATTTTGAAAATCAACTTTTACATCTTCAACACCATCTAATGATTTAATTGTTTTATTAATTGTATTAACGCATCCAGAACCACACATCATGCCCTCTACACTATATATTTTTTTAGTAGGGCCCGCATAAGTCAATGATAACACTAAAAATAAAATAAAAATATTTTTCATAATATTATTCCCCATAGTTATTAAATTCAATCATCACTAAAAGTTAACTCTCACGATAATAAATAGCTATAATTAAATAGTATTTATTTGTAATTTAAGATATCGTTTTTATACCATCTTATTTATCTAATTAATTTATTAAATGTTTCAAAAGTATTTCTTTATAATTATCAATATTGTATTAGGGCCTATTTTATTGTATACATACTACAGAGGAGTCTCTCAAAATAGTGACATTGCATCAAAATTATGGGGGGGAGTACCCCAAGTTCTTATTCCATATATTGTAGCCTCTATGTTTATTGCGGCATTGGGATATTTTTTCTTCACATACTATTTAATTTTTGAGATTAATCAACAAACACTATTAATATTTAATAGGTTTAATTTTTCAATATTTATCATACTATATCTACTGATTTTAATACCTTCTTGCTTATGGATAGATTTATCACTCAACTATTTAATAAGTGGTAATCCTATAACTTGGAAATGGATTGTATTCATTCTATATACAGTTGGTATTGCATCTATAATTTTACTGCTATGTTTAATCAATATAAACCCCAACAATGAATCCTTGCTATATAAAATATCAATATTGGGCTGCTCTGTTTTTGCATTCCATACTATGTTTTTAGATGGATTCTTGTGGACAATATTCTTTCACAAATAAGGAGATACAATGAAGGCTAATATTCATACAAATAGAGGTATTATTAATTTAGAGCTTTACCCAGATAAAGCGCCTCTTACTGTAGCAAGTTTTGCAAACTTATCAAACAGAGGTTATTATGATAATTTAACATTTCATAGAGTTATAGATAATTTTATGGTACAAGGGGGCTGTCCTCTTGGAACAGGGACAGGAAACCCTGGATATGAATTTAAAGATGAATTTGACCCTAACCTTAAACATGATAAAGCAGGCATATTATCAATGGCTAATTCAGGACCAGGAACTAATGGCAGTCAATTTTTTATAACTCATCTTCCAACACCATGGTTAGATAATAAACATACAGTTTTTGGCTGTGTTACAGATGAAGAAAGTCAAAATATTGTAAACCTAATTGAACAAAGTGATACAATATTAAAAATTGAAATCGATGGAAATCTCCCAGATAATAAAGAAGTATCAGAAACTATAGAAATATGGAATGATTTATTGGATACTTAAAAATTTATTGGGGAGTAAAATCTAATGAAGTTTTAATCAAAATAATATCCTTTATTAATACCATATACGATTGATTTGTACCTATTTTAATTTCTCTCTTTGAACCATTTGGTAAACTAAATTCTATATGATCTGACATGGGCTGAGGACCATCCAATCTAAAAGGCTTGTCAAAATAATGTGCTATATCAAGTTCTGTAATCACATAATTTTTACCAAATATATCTATATCTAAAATTACTTCTGC
>CAYOTG010000050.1:0-6373 GCA_964406825.1 uncultured bacterium | reverse complement strand
TGACCAATAATCATCAAGTTTTGTTTTAAGTAATGGTAATAAGAATAAACATCCAATAATATTAGGAAAACCACATGACAGTATCATCATATCAGAAAAATCAATGACATTTTGAAGTGATGCTACAGATCCGAGAACGATACATCCAAGATACATGGCTTGATAAGCTCTAATAGATGATGAGCCAAATAAATATTTCCAACCTTTATCTCCGTAATAGTACCAAGATATCATTGTGCTAAATGAGAATAGAAATACCACAATAGAAAGGATATAAGGGAACCATGATATAGCACTACCAAATGCAGCAGATGTTAATTCTGCGCCTTTTATATCATTTTTAAAAGAATTGTCATCTATATTATATTGAAGAGTAAGAGCTTTTTGATTTTCAATGATAACTGATGAATTTGTTGCAATAATCACACCTTCTATTTCATTAAAAGACCATTCATCTAAAGAAAAATCATTTATCTCTAATGTATTAACATTATTAGAAATATATACTTTAGCATCAGTTACATCAAGAGGGTTTGATTCGGCTGTTATTAATATTACAGATGCTGTCATAAAACAAACAACAATGGTATCAATAAAAGGTCCAATCATAGCAACAATACCTTCACGTACAGGTTCATCTGTTTTAGCTGCAGAGTGAGCAATAGAAGCAGATCCAACACCACCCTCATTACTGAAAACAGCTCTTTTAATACCCGTAACAAGAGCGCCTATAAAACCACCATATGCAGCATCTGGACTGAAGGCTTGACCAAACATCGAAGATAATACCCCGGGTAATTTATCTAAATTTGTTAGAATAATAAATAACGATGCTGCTACATATAATACCACCATAAAAGGTACAATTTTCTCTGTTGTTTGACCTATTCTTTTAATGCCACCAACAATTACAATCCCAACAAGAATAGCAAGTAGAATTCCATAAAGATAATCTGGAATACCAATTAATTTACCAAATAATTCATAGGACTGATTAGCTTGAAACATATTACCACCACCAAATGCACCACCGATAATAAATATTGCATACATTGATCCAAGAATTTTACCAAAAATACCAAAATATTTCCCTTTTTCTTTAAGACCATGATCCAGATAATACATAGGACCACCACTTACTGAACCATCATCATTTATTTTTCTATAAAGTTGACCTAAAGTGCAAGAAACAAATTTTGCAGACATACTAAAAAAAGCAATAAAAACCATCCAAAATACAGCACCTGGTCCACCCAGAGATACTGCTACAGCTACACCCGCAATATTTCCAAGGCCTATAGTAGCTGATAAAGCAGAGGTTAAAGCCTGAAAATGGCTGATTTGGCCTGTATCTTCAGGATTGTCGTACTTACCCTTTATAATATCAATAGAATGGCGAAAACCCCTTACATTAATAAAACGAAAGTAAAAAGTAAATATCAGTGCTCCAAATAATAATACCAATACGATAAGAGGGAATCCGTTTATTTTCATAAAAAGAACAGGGGCAAGATAACTTACAAAAATACCAAAAAATTCATTTATTTGTTCTAACATTTTATCTCCTTTTTATAATCCTGTTTCTTCTACAGTGTTTTTAACAGCTTTTAGTGTTTTATCCAGTTCAGCTTTTTCATCATCAAGTAATTTAAAATCTAGTATTTTTTCAATACCATTTTTACCTATTACAGTAGGGACACCTATGAAGTATCCATTAACACCAAATTCTCCTTCGCATAAAGCTGCACAAGGAAGTATTCTTTTTTTATCTTTTAGGTATGATTCTGCCATCTCTATTGCTGATGCAGCAGGAGCATAATAAGCTGATCCATTCCCAAAGAGTTTAACAAGTTCACCACCTCCAAATCGAGTTCTCTCAACAATGGCATCCAGTCGTTCTTTTGAAATAAGTTCTTCAGCAGGTATACCACCAATGGTTGCAAGCCTTGTTATTGGTACCATGGTATCTCCATGTCCACCTAAAACCATACAATTAACATCTTGGACAGAATATCCTGTTTCCATGGCTAAAAATGTTTTAAATCGTGTGCTATCAAGTACACCTGCCATGCCAATAACTTTTTGTTTATTAAATCCTGAAACTTTATAAAAAGAATAAACAATGGCATCCAGTGGGTTAGATAGGACAATTACAAACGCATTGGGAGCATATTTTTTAACATTATTAGCAACGTCCGTAATGATTTTAATATTAATACCGAGTAAATCTTCTCTATTCATTCCCGGTTTTCTAGGAACTCCAGCTGTAATGATTACAACATCAGAATCTTTAATATCTTCAGGATTTGATGAACCTGTTATATTGGCATCGTAACCATCCATAGGTGTTAATTGAGATATATCAAGAGCTTTTCCCTTTATCATGCCTTCTGCATTAGGAATATCATAGATAAGGATATCTCCAAGTTCTTTTTGTGCTGCTAATAAAGCGAGGTTTCCACCTATTTGACCACCTCCAATGAGAGTAATTTTATTTCTTTTCATAAAAATTCCTTATAAATGTTTAAAAATAATTTAAATTATATTCGATAATCATTACTAAATCAATTGATTAAAGCATATGCCAATACAAAAAAGTAAAAATATATTTTTAAAAATCTTAATACTTTTAATTATTCCAATAAATATTATTCTATGCGATCCTCCAAATTGGGATGAAAATGGGGATGGTGTGCTTGATAATTATAATGATTATGAAAATAATGGTTCTCTAACTTCTAAAGTTTATGTTGATGATGTAGATTATTCAACTCCTGGTGATATGGTGGCTGCATTTGTAAATGGAGAGCAAAGAGGGGTAGGTATTGCTTCAGGCCCAATCCCCTTTGGTCCATATGCAGGGACATATGCATTCCAAATGATGATTTATAGTAATGAAACAGGCGGTGAGACCTTAACATTTCAGTATTATGATGAATCTGCCAATGAAGTTTATGATTTAAATGAAACAATGCCATTTGAAATAAATATGGTTGTTGGTGATGTTGTTAATCCTTTTATATTTACATTCATTCCAAACACTCCTCCCAATTGGGATGAAAATGGGGATGGTGTGCTTGATAATTATAATGATTATGAAAATAATGGTTCTCTAACTTCTAAAGTTTATGTTGATGATGTAGATTATTCAACTCCTGGTGATATGGTGGCTGCATTTGTAAATGGAGAGCAAAGAGGGGTAGGTATTGCTTCAGGCCCAATCCCCTTTGGTCCATATGCAGGGACATATGCATTCCAAATGATGATTTATAGTAATGAAACAGGCGGTGAGACCTTAACATTTCAGTATTATGATGAATCTGCCAATGAAGTTTATGATTTAAATGAAACAATGCCATTTGAAATAAATATGGTTGTTGGTGATGTTGTTAATCCTTTTATATTTACATTCACTCCAAGTACTTCAGATGATGTTTATGGCTGTACTGATTCTACAGCATGTAATTATAATCCCGAAGCTACATTAAATGATGGTTCATGTGAATACCCAGAAACTGATTATGATTGTGAAGGAAATTGTATTGTAGAATCTGATTGTAATGGTATATGTGGTGGACCAGGTATTATTGTTGATGATGAATGTTGTACATCAGGAACTACAGATATTTGTGGGTTATGTGATGGCGATAATTCAACGTGCATGGGATGTACTGATAGTGAAGCGTGTAATTATGATGACTTAGCACTTATTAATGATGGTTCATGTGAATACCCGGAAACTGATTATGATTGTGAGGGTAATTGTATAACAGATATTGATTGTTTAGGTGTATGTGGTGGAGATTCATATGAGGATGAGTGTGGTGTTTGCGATAATATTTCTCCTAATGACTGTATCCAAGATTGTAATGGAGATTGGGGAGGAACGGCTTATTTAGATAATTGTAATGAATGTGTAGGAGGTGCTACAAATCAGGAAGAATGCCTTGGAGATAGTTATATTTTACCGTTGCATGTAGGTTCTAATCTTGTAAGTTTTTATTCTATGCCTTCAGACAACAGTTTAGATTATTTTTTATCTTCTAATATGAATGATTATATCTATGCTGTTTATGGTCTTACAAATTCATCTATTAATTTGGGAGATAATTTATGGCAAGGCAGTCTGGATACTCTCTTTAATACACAGGGTTATTGGTTTAAAACAATTAATACGACAGAACTTCAAATCGATGATATGTGGGATGTCCCTAATGATTTAGTGTACAATTTGAGTGTAGGTGCAAATTTGGTATCATTTCCTGAAGATATTACCTTACCTCTAGACGATGTGATACCCAATGAATATTTATCATATTTTGATGCTATAATTGGCGAGAGTCTTATAGCAGTACAATCTGATGGTGATTGGATTGGATCTTTAGAAGAATTATCAGGAGGATATGGTTATTATTTTATCTTAAATAATGCATTAGATTTTACTTACAATATAGATGCAACTTTATTGCAAAATCATAGTAATCTTTATGATAATATTGATAAAATGCATATTCAATCCTCACTACAATCATTTTATTTTATTAATAATTTAGAACTATTAAATATTGAAGAGGGAGATTGGATTTTAGCTTATAATAATGAAACTTTAGTAGGATCCCGAAAATGGGATGATAATCAAATAAATGATATACCTGTAATGGGTAATGATGGATCTGAATTTTCAATAGGGTATTGTAATGATAATGATATACCTAAATTTAAGATACTTAAAAAAACAGGTGAATATATAGATTTATATGGTGAGGTTCCAAGTTGGGGAAATTTAGATGTTAATTTTATTAATCTTTATAGTAATAATGTAGATATTATACCTAAGGAGTTTAAAATATCTAATATTTATCCTAATCCATTTAATCCAATAACTAATTTTAATTTAGAGGTTAATAGCAGAGAATTTGTTGAAGTTTTAGTTTATGATTTAAATGGAAAAATTGTTGATTATTTATTCAATGGTTATTTAGATGAGGGTATACATCCATATACTTGGAATGCATCTGGATTTACTTCAGGAATATATTTTATTACTGCTAATAGTTTAAAATATTCTATCACTCAAAAAATCACCCTAATAAAATAAACCCCTGGGGAGTTCAGGGGCTTATTTTTTTTAGCTCATCAAGGCCAATTAAAGACAAAAAAGGATATATATTTTAAGCCTTTAACCATCTGAAAATATTAAATAGTTTTTATAATTGTTTTGATGTAGGTCACATTTGTTACATTTTTTAATTATTGATGTTTTGTTATTCTTTGATAAAAATTTTAAATTAATAACGACTAAATATATAGGTGGATTTTATAAAATGAAAATTATGTACATATTATTTCTTATTGTATCAATTAGTTTCTCTGAATCATATAATATGCAATTACTATCTTATATGTCATTTGGACAAGACTGTTCAGATATAACAGGATTTTATCAAGATGAAAGAGAATTTGCAGTTATTGGTTTACAAAATGGAGCGGCTTTTGTAGATATTACAGATCCTTATAATCCATTTGAAATAGATAGAATTGATGGGTCTAATAGCATATGGAGAGATTTAAAATATTGGGACAGACATGTTTATATTGGGACTGAAGCAGAAGATGGTATAAAAATTGTCAGTGTTGATAATCCTGATAATCCTATACTTGTTAATACTATAACAGATATGTTGAGTTCACATAATATATATGTAGATGCAGATGGATATTTATATGTTGTAGGGGCAGATGAATTTGATGTTTGGATTTATACCTTAGAGGATCCTTCGAATCCAGAGCTTGTGGGTACATGGAATACTGAATATTGTCATGATATAGAAGTTTATAATAATAAACTGTATTGTGCTGGAATATACACTGGTAATTTTCATATAGTCGATGTATCTGATAAATCAAATCCAATAACTCTTGCTTCTCATTTTACTGGGATAGATGGAATAAGTACACATGATGTGGCTGTAACGGAAGATGAACAGTATTTATTTACGGGTGATGAAAATTTAGGTGGGCATATCAAAGCATGGGATATTTCAGATTATAATAATATTAATCTTGTAGATGAATACATAACACCCAATGGAGCAGAACACACTTCTCATAATTTATATGTTCGTCCTGGTACAAACTTTTTAATTATATCCTATTATGCTGATGGTACTCGTGTTGTTGATATTTCAGATCCAACTAATCTTGAAGAGATTGCTTATTATGATATGAGTGATATAGAAGGGCTTTATGTAAGCAATTGGGGTACTTATGCATATCTCCCAAGTGGTAATATTATATCAAGTGATATTGAACAGGGGTTATTTGTTTTTGAACTTGGAGGCGTGAGTATTCTACATGATGATATTCAAGATAT
>CAYOTG010000049.1:0-6382 GCA_964406825.1 uncultured bacterium | reverse complement strand
TTTGGTGCGAGTGAGAATAATTGGGTTAATCTTGGACCACTAAGATTTAAGCTTGGTTTCTTTTTTGATGTTAGCATTTTGAGTATTGTGGGTATATTAATCTCATGGTACATATTAAGATATTTTAAATAAAATTAAGGAGAAAATATGTCTATAGGACCATGGCAAATAATAATAATCGTACTTGTAATAATGTTATTATTTGGAGGAAAAAAGATACCTGAACTTGCAAGAGGCTTAGCACAGGGAATTAAAGAATTCAAAAAAGCTTCTAAAGAAGTTTCAGAAGAAGTTGATAAAGTTGATAAGGATATAGATAGTAATTAAGGATTATTATGTCAGGTCATAGTAAATGGTCAACAATTAAAAGAAAGAAAGGTGCTGCAGATGCTAAACGTGGTCTAATTTTTACTCGTTTATCTAAAGACATTACACTTGCAGCAAGGGAGGGTGGCGGTAGTATAGATATGAATCCAGCTCTTCGTTTAGCTATTAAAAAAGCAAAGTCAGCTAATATGCCATCTACCAATATAGATAGGGCTATTAAAAAAGGAACAGGTGAACTACCTGGTATTAAATATGAAGATTTTGAATATGAAGGTTATGGTCCTCATTCTGTTGCTATTTTGATAGAAGTTATGACAGATAATAAAAATAGAACATTCCCAGAAATTAAGAGCATAATGACAAAAAATGGTGGTAATCTTGGAGAATCTGGTTGCGTTAATTGGATGTTTGAAAAAAAAGGTATTTTCACACTTCAAATTAATAATATAGAAGAAGATAAATTAATGGAATTACTTGAAAATTCAGATGTAGAAGATATTATTTTTGATGATAATTTGTTTGAAATAATTGTATCATCCAATGATTTTAAATCAATCAGTACTATTTTTGAGAATAATCAAGTAGAGTATGATGGTGAGATTTCTTTAGTTCCTCAAAATTTTATTCAATTAAATTTAGATGAAGCAAATCAAGTAATAAAATTATTAGAAATTATTGAGAATCATGATGATGTACAAAAAGTACATACCAATTTCCAAATTAAATAATTATGATTGTACTAGGCATTGATCCAGGATTAACAAAAACTGGATTTGGTTTATTATCGATATCTAATGATACACCAAAAATAATTGATTATGGCATTATTGAACCTAATAAAAATGATAATTTATCAAAGAGATTATATTCAATATACACTGATATGAATCAATTAATAGAAATGTTTAATCCCACTATAGTTTCTATTGAGGATATATTTTATGGGCGTAATGTAAAATCTGCACTTTTATTAGGCCAGGCTAGAGGAATTGCTATGTTATGTGCAGCTAAATATGATATTCCAGTTTTTGAATATTCTGCAAAAAAAGTAAAACAAGCTGTTACAGGTAATGGTAATGCAGATAAAACGCAATTACAATATATGATAAAACAAATTTTTAAATTAAAACAATTACCAACTCCATTAGATGCGTCTGATGCCATTGGTATTGCTTTATGTTATATCTATCAAACTAAAACCAATGAATTATGATAGAATATTTATCTGGAATATTAATTAAAAAAACACCTAATCTATCTATTGTTGATGTTAATGGCATAGGTTATAGGGTGAACATTACTAACAATAGCTATGAAGTTTTGCCAGATATTAAAAAGAGAGTTAACTTTTTGATTTTTTTTCATATATATGAGAATGGTCAAGAGTTATATGGCTTTATAGATGATGAGGAGAGATATTTATTTACAAAACTGATTAGTATTTCAGGAATTGGCCCTAAAACAGCAATAAATATGCTTTCAGTTCTTCCTCCTAGAGAATTTAAAAATAGGTTGATTTCAGGTGAAGTAAAAATGTTAACATCTTTACCAGGAATTGGTCCTAAAACAGCTAAACGTATTATTATCGAATTAAGAGATGAATTTGGTGACATTAATAACTCTGATTTACCTCTAGAAGATAATTCTATAAATAATGATACTTTTTTAGCATTGAAAAGTTTAGGTTTTCCACCCCATCTAATTACTAAGGCTATTAATAAAGTTGTTTCAAAACACACGGATTTAAGTACAGAAAAAGTTATTAAGAAAGCATTAGAATTATTGCAATAATATTATTATGAATGGTATAAAAACATCACTTTATGAGGAACATAATAAACTCGGAGCAAAAATCATTCCCTTTGCTGGCTATTTAATGCCAGTTAGTTATAGTGGTGGATTAGCTAAAGAGTATAGCGCTGTAAGGAATAAAGCAGGAGTATTTGATGTCTCTCATATGGGACAATTATCCGTTACGGGTACTGAGGCGAATTTTTTTTTAAACTATGTAACGGTAAATAATGTAGATAAAATTCAAGATGGTGGTGCTCAATACAGTATGTTTTGTAATGATAATGGAACAGTCATTGATGATATTATAATTTATAGAAATAATGAAGAATCTTTTTTCATAATAGTTAATGCTTCAAATATTGAGAAGGATTATAATTGGTTATTAAAAAATAATATTAATAATGTTAAAATTGAAAATCTATCGCATCAATATTCCATTTTAGCAGTTCAGGGTCCACTCAGCAGAAAATTACTAGTAAAATATTTAAATGTTGATTTAACAAAAATGGGATTTTATACATTTAATATTTTTAAATTATTTGATGAAGATGTTATTATTAGTAGAACAGGCTATACTGGTGAATTAGGATATGAAATAATAGGAAACCATTCAGTAATTAAAGAAATATGGAAAATTTTAATGAATAATGATTTGAATCCATGCGGATTAGCTGTAAGAGATGTTTTAAGAATTGAAATGAAATATTGTTTATATGGTAATGATTTATCTGATAATATTAATCCTATTGAAGCAGGTTTAAAATGGACTATAGATTTATCCAAAAAAAAATTTTTAGGAAAAAAAAGTATTGAACAAGAAATGAAAAACCCTTCTAGAAGATTAGTTTGTTTCAAAATGCTTGAAAGATCTATTCCAAGAAAAGATTATGAAGTTTATTCCAATGATACATTAATTGGTATAGTCAGTAGTGGAACTTTTTCAATTGGGTTAAATAATGGTATACGATTGGCTTTTATAGATGCAAGATATATCAAGTCAAAAACTATAGACATTAAAATAAGAAGTAAATTTTATAGAGCTTCATTAATAAAACCACCTTTTATTAATAATTATTCATTACATTCATAGATATGAAAAAAATATTTAAAAAAGAAATTTTTGGCTTATTTCTATTGCTTATTGGATTGCTAAGTTTTATTAGTATTGTGGGTTATGACCCTAGCGAGCAGCCATCAGGATTAGAAAAGGATGAAATTATAAATAGCCTTTTAGGTTATTTTGGGGTTTATATTGGTTATGCTCACTATTTTATGATGGGTTATTGTTCTCTATCTATTCCTGTCATATTATCTATTGTAGGCTATCTTCTATTTGCAAATAAATCATTAAAAAAATATTATCAAATAATAATATATATATTTGCCTTTTCATTATGGTTTGCTACTATTTTATCCTATTTTTCCTATGATAAAATCTCTGGTCTATTAGGAGTTTCTATAGCTACCTTCCTAAATGACATTTTTGGATCCTTTGGTAGTGGAGCAATCCTATTTGTACTATTTATATTTTTATTGATACTAGTATTTAAAATATCTGTATATGAAAACTTATCTCAATTTATTGATTTCTTACTCCAAGGAAGTCAGTCTCTATTTAAGCAATTTGTAAACTTTTCAAAAAAAGTGTTTACTTTCTCTAAAAAAATATTTAAAAAGAAAACAAGGCCACAGTCAATTATAGAAACTCCAGTTGAAGAGCCCAGTGATTTGGAAGAAGAGCCTATTATTGAAGTTGAAGATATTAAAGCTGATGATAATCAAGAAGAAGAGCCTACAGAAACTGTTGAAGATGCAACAGAGACTGTAGAAGAACCTACAGAAGAAGTTGTTAGTGATGATGATTCAGAAGATATTGTTATAGAAGAGGAAACTAGTATTGTTGAAGGGGACTATGATGAAGCTATTAAAAAAGAAAATAAGTACCTTAATTATAAATTGCCGGAATCAAATTTTTTAGATAATCCAATAGATATAGCTACTCATAGTGAAGATTATTTAAAGGAAAAAGCCGATCAATTATCTTATGCTTTAAACTCTTTTGGTGTATCAGGAAATATAGTAAAAATATCACCAGGGCCTGTTATTACATTATTTGAAATAGAACCTGCAGAAGGGGTTAGGGTTAGTAAATTTCATAATTTATCTGAGGACTTATCACGAATCATGGGTGGGAAAAGAGTCAGAATAATAGCTCCAATACCTGGTTCAAAATCAGTTGGAGTAGAATTGCCTAATGAATCTCCTTCAATTGTATATCTTAAGAGTATTATTAATTCAAAAAAATATATAGAGAATCCTTCGAAATTAAAAATAGCTTTAGGAAAGACTACTACAGGGGATGCCTTCTTTTTTGAATTAAATAAAATGCCTCACTTATTAGTAGCTGGAGCAACAGGATCTGGAAAATCTGTTTGTATAAATACAATTATTATATCAATACTATATAATGCTAAACCAGATGAAGTAAAATTTATACTTATGGATCCTAAAAAAGTAGAATTGACAGCTTATAAATCTCTTGTAGGTTATCATCTTATGACGGCTCATAAATTAGATGAATATGTTATGACGACATCTGAAAATTCAGTAAGTGTTTTAAATTCTGCAATTACTGAAATGGAGCGAAGATTTCAAGTTTTTTCTGATGTTAGGGTTAGAAATATAGGAGAATATAATAAAAAGAAAAAGAGTGACTCTTCACTAGAAAATATTCCTTATATCATAGTTATTATTGATGAGCTATCAGATCTTATGATGACTTCTGGTAGAGCAATAGAAGAACCCATTACTAGATTAGCACAAAAGGCTCGTGCAGTAGGAATGCATCTTATTGTTGCAACACAAAGGCCATCTGTTGATGTGATAACGGGCTTAATCAAATCTAATTTTCCTGCTAGAATATCATTTCAAGTTTCTTCCAAAGTAGATTCCAGAACAATTATTGATCAAATGGGGGCAGAAAAATTATTGGGTAGAGGTGATATGTTGTTTTTATTACCTGGAACGGCCTCTCCAGTTAGAATACATAATGCTTATGTTACTTTAGAAGAAATTGAAAAAGTATTAGCTCATATTTCTTCTCAGCCAAAGCCTAGTGAAGTTAAATTGCCAGAAATTCCAAAGGTTGAAGGTCTTAATGAACATTTTGATGTTTCAGGTAAATCAGATGAACTATTAAAAGATGCAGCAGTTTTAGTGGTTGATATTCAGCAGGCATCTGTTTCTTTATTACAAAGGAGATTTCGTATTGGATATAATAGATCTGCTCGCCTTATTGATGAGTTAGAAGCTTTGGGTATTATAAGTGGACCTAATGGCAGTAAGGCTAGAGAGGTCCTTGTTGACAATGCGCATATTAATGAAATATTTGGTGATTAAATTATTCGTATTATTTTATGTGTTCCTCTCAGAATCAATTTATGCATCAAATTTTGATTGTGCTCAATTTTGGTATACTACAAATATTCTACAAATTAATAATGAGATAATTAGCATTGAAGCTTCTGCTACTATAAATAATGATTCATCAAGAGTAATTGATTTATTTATTGATAAGAATAATAATAGATTCAGGATTGATTATAATAATCAAATTTTCATTTTAGATAAAAATAAAAGTATAAAGATTTTTAAAAATACAAATCAATTATATATTGATAATCCTGATACTGCTTTATATAATATCGTTTTTTCGATTTTTGCTGGAAAATATTTTGAGAATAATTATGTAGAAGTTCTTGAAAACAAGTATTTAATTAAAAATCATTTAAATTTTAATCAAATAGAATTGGTTTATAATAGTGAATGTGTTTATATAGAATATATTAATTTAGAATCAGATAAAATGGATATTCATATTAATGAGATTGATTTTAAAGTAATTAATGATAATGATTTATTTAATCTAAATGAAGAATATTTTAAATATGATTTAAGATATGAAAATTAAATATTTATATACTAATTTTTTTGATTGGAAATTTATACTTAGTATTTTGATTAGTCTTTTATTTTCATTTTATGCTTTTAGGAATTTTGAATTAAATAAATTATCTAACATGATAGATGGCATTAGTTTTTCTTATATTTTTTTAGCCATTTTCTTTCTCATGTTTTCCGTCTATATAAGAGCATTAAGATGGCAACTTTTATTTAAACATAATAAACCTTCTATTAATAAATTATTTGGTTCCCAGTTAATTGGATATTTTGGTAATAATATTTTTCCTTTACGAGCAGG
>CAYOTG010000048.1:4697-6420 GCA_964406825.1 uncultured bacterium | reverse complement strand
CATATCTCTCTTCCTAAATCCATCAATGCCTGTATACTGTCTCCCGGAGAATCGGAATTAATATGCTTTTTAGTATATTGTTTATAATTTGCAATGGTTTGTTTGTTTTTTGGAATGGTATAAATACGCGACATGATTCGTTTAATATTACCATCAATGGGGATATGGTGACTTTTATTAAATGCGATTGATAAAATCATTGATGCAGTATAATCGCCAATGCCCGGTAATTGGATTAATTCATTATATTGATTAGGAAATTGATTATTATATTTTATAATAATAGTTTTTGCTGTCAATAATATATTGTGTACTCGTTTATAGTAACCTAGACCTTGCCATAATAATAACAGATTATCGATAGTCTCTTTTTCAAGAGCTTTAATATCAGGATATTTATTCATCCAATTTTTATAATAAGGTATTACTGTTTGGACCTGTGTCTGTTGTAACATGATTTCTGAAATCCAAATATTATATGGATTCTTATTATAACGCCAGGGGAAATTATAAGCTTGTTTTTTATACCAATTTAATAAAATCTTAGAAAGAGACATCTTTATAACGCTTTTTACATAGCAGCCAATTAAATTGGGATATTGAGGTTATAATTGTATCAAAATCATCAGAATTATCTGAAAAATCATATAATATATTCAAAGCTTGGTTCAAATCAGATAAAATTTCTATATATAATTTTTCACCCTCATCTGTTAAAATAATATTTTGTTTTCGATTATCTAATGAAGAATGAGTTTTATTAACAATTTTTTTAAGAAGTAATTTATCTAGATTTCGCGATAATGTACTCAAATCTAAACATAAAATTTTTGCAAGATCTGATTGAGAAATACCTTCAGATGGTATCGCATAAACACATAATAACTGTGATGACGATATGTTATTCTTTTTTGCAATTTTTTTAATAACAAATAATAAATTAGTATATAAATCTGCTATCAATTCAGCTAAATTCATAAATGTATAATACAAGTATTATTCTAATTAAACAAATTAAATGTATAATACATTAAATAGCTTATATTCCTAATTCATAAATTTGAAGAGAACTCGTTTTTTTAAAGGGGGATTTATTATAAGAACCCCACAAATCATGGACATAAAAACCATTGTCTATAAGCAATCTGTTTATTGTATCGGGATAATAAATTTTCATTTGAAAATTAAACTGCCTATAACATATGTTTTCATCATTCATATATTGCCAAGAAACTGAGGCAATTTCATTCAGACTATCATAAATTGTTTTTTCTTTTATTACGGATGTGCAATGATTCTGTGAATCAAAAAATTCCATCACTGTTAACTCAGAAGAAGGAGAACGCTTTAAAAAAGAATCATCTGGCATAAAAATATCGATATATAGCCTAGTATTACTATGCATGTGTTTTTTTATGCTATTAAAACATTTTACCACATCTTTTTCTGATAGTAAATGAAGAAATGAATTAAATCCTATAAATATAAAATCGTATTTTTTAAAAAAATTAAAATCTCTCATATCTCCTGAAGTAATTGGCCCAGGGGAAGGAAATTTTAAATTACCATATTTAACATATTCCGTTGATAATTCTAGTCCCGTATATTGAGCTCCTTCTCTAACTAACGGCACGCCTAAGCGACCTGTCCCAGCAGCTAATTCTAAAATTGTTGTATCATTGGCAATAAGTATTGATTTCCAAAATTCAATATCATCTTTTTT
>CAYOTG010000048.1:0-4687 GCA_964406825.1 uncultured bacterium | reverse complement strand
AGGTCTGGGGATCTATAATGTAATATTCCTTCATTAATTAAGAATCAGCATCTCTTTTGTAGATTTATTTAAAGGGATACAACAATCTTTCTGGATTAAACAATCATCTTCTATACGAACACCTCCCCACCCTGCTAAATAAATGCCTGGCTCAATAGTAATAACATAGTTCTCTAATAGAGGCTTGGTATTGTATGAACTAATACGAGGGTATGTATGAACTTCTAGCCCTAAAC
Source organism: uncultured bacterium (assembly GCA_964406825.1). Classification (GTDB taxonomy): domain Bacteria; phylum Fidelibacterota; class Marinisomatia; order SCGC-AAA003-L08; family D37C17. The sequence continues at coordinate 4,451 of CAYOTG010000048.1, read as the reverse complement.
CATGCCCAGTAGAATGAATAAACTTATCTCCATAACCTGAGTCTTCTATTACCTTCCTGCATACCCCATCTAATGCTTGACCAGTAATGCCAGCCTTAGCAGCATTAATACCCGCAAGCTGTGATTTTAAAACAATATCATAAATTTCTTTATGTTTGGATGTTGCAGAACCTATAACAACCGTTCTTGTCATATCAGCATGGTATCCGTTATATAAAGCTCCAAAATCCATTACAACAAAATCACCATCTTTAAATTGCTTATCACTGGGCGTTGCATGTGGCAGTGCCCCTAAATACCCACTACCAATAATAGAGTCATAACTATCTCCTTCTGCTCCATGCATTTTAAATAAATAAGATATTTTTGCTGCAATATTTTTTTCTACTGCCCCAATTTTTAATTCTGGAATTATTTCAGTAAAAACCTGATCTGTAATTTCTATTGCTGTTTTTAAACTCTCTATTTCATAATCATCTTTAACAGCAGCTATCACTCCAATGATATCATTTACCTTCTCCCATGTAATATGTGGTAATGAAGTTAAAATATTATCAAATAAATTAACACTAACAAAAGGAGATTCTATCCCAATTTTAAGACCTTTTGGTATAAGGGCTTTATCTTTTATGGCTAAATAATGAGCTGCCCCTACAATATGAATAGTGCAATTGGTAACTTGTTCTTTTGACTGTTCGATATATCTCCCATCAGTAAAAAAATATTGGTCATTTTCTAAAACTAATACCGAACCAGCAGATCCCGTAAATCCAGTTAAATACCTCACGTTCGTTAAATTCGTAACATATATCCCATTAAGATTCATATCTCCTAATGTTTGTCTTAATTTTGAAATTCTATTATTAAATGACATTTATTAACCTCTATTTAATTTTACTTTGATTGTTTTTGATTCTTCTTCAACAAATTTTTTGTGTTTTGGGTTTTTAGCTAAAATTTCGAGCAATGCAAATGCATCCCTGTATTTGTTTTGTGCACATAATAGTTTATACATGGTAATTGTAGCTAGCCTTGGGTTATAATTAAATATTTTATGGACAGACGTTGCTTCCTTTTTATTTTTTTTATGTCTTCTTTTAGTTTTTACTGTATTACAATATTTTTTATAATATGCCTGAACCTTAAGGTTAGATGGATAAAAACTATGTATTTTTTTAGTGTAGACTTCCAGAGCTTTTTTATTTCTATTTAAATTCTCTAAAACATGGAGCAATAATAATGAAGAATGTAAATGAAATGGACATATTGTAAGAATATTTTTTAAAACTTGTTCAGCTTTTTCTATTTCTCCTTGCATGAGAAACGTTTTAGCTAAAATATACAGGCCTTCTAAATTTTCTGAATCTTGATTTAAGCCAAGTTTGCAAATTTTAACTGCATATTTATATAATTTTTTTTGATAATATATATTGGCTAATATAGGAAACGCTGATGAGTGACTATTAGCAGAAAATAAATTTTCTAATTCTTTTAATTGTAGCATAACACTTTACCTATTATTCTTCGACCAATCATTAATATAATCGACAATTTCCTGTATTACTGTACCTGGTCCAAATAATTTTCCTATCCCTTCTTGATGAAGAACATCCATATCAGATTGCGGTATAATACCACCTCCTGTAATCAAAATATTATTAATATTATTTTCTTTTAATAATTGATTAACTTTTTTAAAAATTGTCATATGCGCTCCACTTAAAATGGACAGGGCAATTACATCGGCATCTTCTTGAATTGCTGCACTCACTATCATTTTAGGAGTCTGTCTTAATCCCAAATAAATCACTTCCATACCAGAATCTCTAAATGCTCGTGCTAATATTTTAATTCCTCTATCATGGCCATCAAGCCCTGGTTTTGCCATAATAACTCTAATTTTTTTCTTATTCATTATATTCAAACATCTAATACAAAAGTTGATGGACCAGAATTGATTAAATTAACCTTCATGTCAGCTCCAAATACTCCTGATTGTACATTTAGTTTTTGTTGATTCATGTAATTTACAAATTCATTATATATTTTCTTAGCATGAACTGGAGATGCTGCATTGATAAAACTTGGCCTATTCCCTTTTTTACAGTCCGCATATAAAGTAAACTGACTAACAATTAACAAACTCCCTTGAATATCATGAATTGATAAATTCATTTTCTTATTGATATCGTTAAATATTCTAAGATTTAAAATTTTATCTGATAACTTGATTACATGAGATGTACCGTCATCTTGAGCTATGCCTATAAATATCAAAAGGCCTTCTGATATTTTTCCTATTATTTTATCATCAATTGTAACTTGTGCTTGGCTAACCCGTTGTATAACTGCTTTCATAATAAATTAAGAAATCCACACATTTGCTGTTCCCAGTAAAATTCTTAGTTGTTTTAAAAAATCTGAATTATTATCTACCAGGGTATGCTTACTGATAATCTTTTGAATTCTAGATTGTGAAGTTAACATATGAAATACTATTGGATACTTACCCTTATTGCTTTCACATAATTTTCTTAATTGAGCTGAAATATCTGGATTGTTTTTTTCATATTCTATTTTAATATTAATTTTTGTTGTTAATCGCTCTTTAAGATTATCTCCACTATATATTTTATTTGCTATAAACTGCGTAACCTTGTTATTATCTGACTGATTGGAAATTTTACCTTGTATAAATATAATATTATCTTCATAAACATATTTTACATATTCTAAATAGGTATTATGAAAAACATATACCTGCATTGAGCCTGAGTATGTATCTAAGCTTAATATTGCCCACTGATTACCATTTTTATCATATCGTAAAGTGACATTAGAAATAATGCCTCCAATTTGTACAAATTCAGAATTAAATTTATTATAACCATTGCTATCTAAAGTCGATAACTCAATAAATTCCTCCTCATGTTTAGCCAGTGGGTTATTAGATAAATAGAAGCCTAATAACTCTTTTTCATATTTTAGTTCTTTTTCAATTGGCCATGGCTCTATTTTTTTAAGTCGTGGATATACTATATTTGAAGAAGATGAAGATCCAAATAAACTTTCTTGGTTCCGGTGTTGATCTCTTTGAACTTTAGCAGAAAAATTAATAATAATATCTAATGATTCAAATAATTCAGCGCGATGATTCCCCAATGATTCGCAGGCACCAACAAGAATTAAACTTTCAATTACTTTTTTATTAATATTTTGATCTCCTGCCGTTGCTAATTCAAAAATTGATGCATAGGGTTTAGTTTTTTTTCTGTGTGTCGCAATTTGTTGGGCAGCCTTATACCCTACATTTTTAATTGCAGCCAATCCATAGTGCATTGTATAATCATCAACAATCATAAAATCCGCTTCTGATACATTAATATCAGGATGTTTGATTGTTATGCCCATGCTTCGTCCATCTGAAATTAATTTTACCACATTATCTATATCTGTAATATTAGAAGAAATATTAGCAGTTAAAAATTCGATAGGGTAATAGTGTTTTAACCACGCTGTTTGATAGGCAATCATAGCATAGGCTACAGAGTGACTTTTATTAAAACCATAATCAGCAAATTTTTCTAATAACTCAAAAAGTTCAATAGCCACTCTTTCTGGTACATTCTTTTTTTGTGCTCCTTTGATAAATTGAATTTTATAAGAGGCCATAAGCTTGTTCTTTTTTTTACCCATTGCTCGACGCATAATATCTGACTCAGCTAAACTAAATCCGCCTATCTCCGCTGAGATTTCCATCACTTGTTCTTGATAAACAATAATCCCATATGTTTCCTTTAGGATTGGCTCTAATTGAGAATCAATATAAACAATGGGAGATTTCCCATGTTTTCTGTTAATGAATTCTGGAACATTCGCCATAGGGCCTGGCCTATAAAGCGCATTCATTGCAACTAAATCTTCTATGCAGTTTGGCTGTAACTGTGTTAAATATTCTCGCATCCCATCTGATTCAAACTGAAAAACACCTATTGTATTAGCAGATGAAAAAATATTTTCATATACCTTCTGATCATATAAATCAATATTATTGATATCAATTGTTGTGTTGTGCCTACCTTTAATTAGCTCGATGGCCTTATTAATAACTGTTAGATTTCTTAATCCTAAAAAATCCATTTTCAATAACCCTAAATCTTCTAATCCATTCATATCAGCCTGTGTTGCAATATCACCAGATGAAGTATTTTTAAATAATGAAACATAATCTGTCAATGGACCTGGAGCGATGACTACCCCTGCAGCGTGCGTGGATGCGTGTCTATGACAACCTTCTAATATTTTAGAATAATCTATTAAATTTTTATGGGTAGGGCTTTGATGTGAAATTTCTCTTAATTCTGGATTTAGTTTAAAAGCTCTATCTAGAGTGATATTTAATTCATTGGGAACTAATTTTGCAATTTTATCAACTTCACCATAACTCATGC
>CAYOTG010000047.1:4357-6420 GCA_964406825.1 uncultured bacterium | reverse complement strand
AATCATAAAATAATTCTTTACCATCAATTTTAATTTTTATATCATAAGGATTAATCCCCGATAGTATATCATTAACATTGAATACTATATTTTTTAAGTCTTGTTTTTTGTATTTGCTATTGAGTGAAGGTGTTAAATTATTAATAACAGGTTTCTGTTTTTCGCTAAGAACACAAAAAGTACCACCACTGTTTATCTCTGTGCTTATTTTTTCTAAATTATTACTTGTATTAATATAGTACCATTTTTCATCTTCATAAGAAAACTTATAAAAGCCACAGTGATTGCAATCTAAAATGTCATATTCTAATTTGATTCCTTTTTTAAATGGAATTTCATTGGGTTTAATGATAATTGGTGTAGAAACTTTTGAAAATTTTCTATCTAGCTTATATGTTGTTTCTTCATTACATATAATTAACATATCATTATAAAATGAATCTTTTGTTACTTCTATTTTATATCCATTAAAATATATTTGATTTTGATTTAATGATGATAATGTAGTTACTTTTTTATCAAATACTATTTCAGGCTGAGTATTATATACAATAGATATATTTTGCATATCGTTAATGTTAATTATTTTTGATGATAAAATATTTTTTTCTTTTCTATATAACGAATAATTATTTACTATATCATTTGAAGTAATCTCAAGATTTGGTGTATATCCGCTATGTTCTTTTTCATGAAATTCTATTATAATACCATTATCAAGATGCCTAATGTAGATTTCTCCCTTAATATCATAAGGATTTTGTTTGTTAAGAGATAAAAAAGATTTTTTTGATTTAACTCCATTTTTATTTTTAATATAAAATTCAATAATATCTAAATTTTCATTATAATTATTGATTTCAAATGATTTATTTGATAGTTTTTTAAAACTACTTATAGAATTTTCTATAGCGTTATATTTTGATACTATATCTATAAATACTTTATTATTACCTAGTTCTTCTATTTCAATTATAGGATTTTCAGAATTTTTATTTATAGCAATCTTTGCATCATTAATAATTTCACCAATTAATACTCCTTGTATTTGAATAATATTATCATTTGCATCTGATATATTAATGATAAGGTTGTGGTGTCGATTATCAATATTCATTTTACCATCATTAATAGATTTTATAAATGACAATTCATTATTTTTTTGATTAAATAATCGATGCGCTATTATTCCTTTTTGAAGTAGTGCATAATCTATGGCAGTATATATCAAATGATCTTCTGAAAAATTATAATTATCAAATTTCATTGAATACATTAATACATTATCAATCAGTAGTTCCATCTTATATATACCGTATTTAAATGGCATATTATTGATTTTATCATGGGTTGCTACTGCTATCCCAAATTCTCCAATAACGCTAATTGTATCTTGAACTACATATTTATTAGGATTTATTTTTTTTATTTTAAAAGTTTTATAATCCTGTATTCCGTCAATCCATGTTTTATTATTTAATGGTATAATAGTTATTGACTCAGCCAATGGAGGTGTCGAATCTTTAATACTATAATAATCTAAGGGATTTATAGGCTCATTATTTTTATTTCTAATTTCAAAGTGAAGATGAGGTCCTGAAAGAGACCCAGTGTCACCGGTATAGCCTATTATCTCTCCCTTATTTATTTTTATAAGTTGATTATTATCTAGTGTATGATCAAAGAAACTTGATTGGTATTCTTGATATAGTTGTTTTACTAAGATTTCAATGTTTTTATTGAATTTATTTAGGTGTGAATATAAAACTATATTTCCATCATCAAGCTTTAGATAGACAGCTTTTCCATAATTATTAGGTAATATTTTAATTCTATGAATATATCCAGAATTTATAGCATACAAATTTGAACCAATTTCACCAAATGTCCGTACATCTATCCCCGCGTGAAATCTTCTACTTCTTGGTTCAGAAAAAGTTGCTGTTATATTTCCATCATAATTATTGGGCCAAATGTATTCATCTGCACAAATTATATTGAAAAATATATTTATTATTAAAATTAATATGTTCAAATTAAAGGATTATTATTATAATATAATG
>CAYOTG010000047.1:1877-4257 GCA_964406825.1 uncultured bacterium | reverse complement strand
TTGATTAATAATATCTATTTTAATAACTCTCATTTTATGGGAACAAGTTATGGTTTCAATTATTTTAAAAAGAAAGATAAAATAATTATTAATGAGAATTTTAATTCAGATAATATTATTAATAAAAAATTTGATGTTATAATTGATTTGAATTTAAATTTTTATTTAGATATTGCAATGTTAGTAAATGAAATTCAGTCAAATTATAAAATATGCCTTAAAGATGATTATTCAGATTGGTTTTACAATGTCCAACTTGAATGTAATACCTTAGAATATGGTTATGATAAAATAAATAATATGTTAGGCTAATGATTTATGAATATTATAATTTTTGAAGATAAAAATGATGGTTTTTTGGCACCTTTCTCTATTAATCATAGTCCTAGTGAAATAAGAATTGGAGCATTTACAAATTTTGATAGAATTAGAGCACTATATCCTAATAGTCATTTCATTTTAATTGTAAATGATATTTTGAAGGATATTATGCAAGAAAGATTTCCTGAATGTGAAATAAATCCGATATGCATCCCTAAAGGTATTTGTTTGAATGCTTCAGCTATTTTTAAAAATAAACATTCTGATTTAATCAATAAAGAAGAAGCCTTATCTAATAATAAAAGACTTATTTCTTTTCATCTCAAAGCAGAAACTTCATTTGAAAAATTCCATAATTTAATTGATGAAAATATTGATATAACAAAAGCTTGTGATGTAGAAATTATTGATAATTTATGGGACATTTTTCATCTTACAGAAAAAATGTTGAGTTTTGATTATCAAAATTTTCATTATACTGATAATTATATTTCTCACCACTCATTAATTAGAATCAATGAAGAATATATATATATTGGGGATAGTTGCCAAATAAAAGCAGGTGTAATTCTAGATGCAACATCTGGTCCAATTATTATAGATAGCAATGTGATTATAGATAATGGTTCTGTTATTGAAGGGCCTACCTATATAGGTAGAGATTCTTATATAAGTCCAAATTCTATAATTAGAAAAAATAATGTTATAGGACCAATGTGTAAAATTGGAGGAGAAATAAGTTGTTGCAATATTTTAGGGTATAGCAATAAGGTCCATGATGGATTTTTAGGTCATAGTTATGTTGGAGAGTGGGTAAATATAGGAGCAGGTACAAACAATAGTAATTTAAAAAATAATTATAATTTGGTTAAAGTTCAATTTGAAGATAGTGTAATTGATACAGGTTTACAATTTTTTGGTTCTTTGATTGGTGATTACACAAGAATTGCTATAGGAACAAATCTTAATACTGGTTCTTATATTGGCATTGGTGCTAATCTATTTAATCATGATTTTAATGCAAAATATATTCCTTCTTTTTCATGGGGGAATAATGATAGAGTGAAAATTGAATTATTTACTGATACAATTATAAAAATGAAAAAAAGAAGATTTCGTAAATTATCTTTAATAGAGGAGAATCTTATAAAATTATTGTATAAATAATTAAGTATTGAAATTTATACTTGCTCTTGTTATACTAACGGAGTATATTTTTTTTTATTTTTTAGGAGAAATTAATGGCTTTCGAAGGTTTAATATGTCCAAATTGCTCAGGTGAGCTAGATGACAAACAAATTAGTAAGGGTGATTTAAAATGCCCTCATTGCAAGGTAAATATTAGACAAAGAAAATATTTAGCTTTTTTGGAGTATTTAATGATGAATGGTTTAGTTAATGATATAGACTTTTTTGACCAAAAGGTTTATGGCCATGAAGTCGAAAGAGAGACAGTTGAACAAAAAGAGCTTGATGATTATACCAATCCATCAGATTATGAGGATAAAACTGAAAAGTTTAAAAATTATGATGAATCAGCTGATCTTAAGGAAGTTACAACGGATGAAGAACAATTCAGAGCGTGGGATGGTGTAGATGAAGATTGGGAAGAGTTTAATTCAAAAGATGGAAAGAAAAAAAAGAATAGTTAAATATGGAATCAGATAAAAAAAATAAACAGCTTAAAATTGAAATTGACGAGAATGTAGGACAGGGAGAGTATGTGAATTTTGCAATAGTAACACATTCTGCTGCTGAATTTGTAATGGATTTTATAAGAATTTTACCAGGTTTAACAAAATCTAAGGTTAAATCTCGAGTGGTTATTTCTCCTATGCATGCAAAAACATTTTTAGCTGCCCTCAAAGATAATGTTGAAAAATATGAGAAGAAGTTTGGAGAGATTAAAGTCATAAAAAATAAGCAAATACCTAACTTCAATAAAGATACGTTGCCTAATTAAAATTCCTTTTATTAAATAAGTATTTTTCTGTAGATTCCTATAATATTCAAATAACTGGGAGGAAATAATGAAAAACAGTTCTTTTATAGAATTCTT
>CAYOTG010000047.1:0-1777 GCA_964406825.1 uncultured bacterium | reverse complement strand
ATTCATGGGATAATGCTGATGATAGGAATAGTTTTGATAGTCCTATATCCTTTACCCCAAATAATTCTTCAAGTAAAGTTGAATGTCAAGTTGTTGCAGGGATACATGAATTCCAAGTAACAGTAACAGATACTTATGGCGAAGGAACTACAGAAGTAGTGACTATAGCAGTAGGTAATGAAGAGAATGTAGCACCTAGCGGAAGAGTCAGTGTTGTAAAAAGAGTTCCAGGTTGTATGGATGCAGAGGCTCTAAACTTCAATGGTAATGCAAATTCAGATGATGGTTCTTGTGAATATCCTCCGCCACCTACAGCTGACCCATTTGGAGGTGATGCTGAAAAAATTAAAGCTTTTCAAACTACAAATGGTTTAGATGCTGATGGTAAGTGGGGTCCTACTTCACAGGCAAAATATGAGGAATTAGAAAATCAGTCAAAAGAAACTGAAGAATAATTGATTTTTAAATACTTATAAGTTTTATCTAAAAAGGGTCTTTCTAAAAGGCCCTTTTTAATTTATAAAAGATTTATTATAAGGAAGCTGATAGACGCATAATTATTTGTCTACCCATGATTGGACCACCTAGAATTTGTTTATGTTTAAAATCAAAAATATTCTGCCCTGTTAGATTAAGCTCTAGGTATTCATTTATTTTAACAGAGTATAATAGGTCAAATAAATCATAAGGACCAAGAGTTCCTTTCCAAATACCATCACTCCATTCAAATTGATCAACATGTCTATACTTGAGTGCTATATCTCCAATAGGTGATCCCCAACTAATTCCAGCATTCATTTTAAATTTAGGAGCATTAATAGGATCATTTTTTTTTGTTAAACTATTGTAGTATTCCGTACTGCTATAAAATGAAAAGTTTGCATCAAATGCAAGATCATATTCAGGGAATAGATAGGCTAGGCCTAAATCTATTCCTTGCATATTAACTTTACCATAATTCATTGGTGCTAAAATAGAATGTAGGGGAGTAAATGCTGTTCCTGGTCCTTTTAGTGGATTACCATCTGCTCCAATAATAGGTGAGGTAATAATTTCAGCTTCTGATAAGCCTCCTATTGGACTGTATTCATCGATACCAACAGGTACCCATAAATCAGCTCCATCGCCCGCCGTAAAATCTACAAGACCAGTATCTATAACTTGCTCTGTATTGATTACATCTTCAGGATGATAGATGGTAACTCCAAGAGTATCTCCATATGTTCCACCTTCACATATATTTCCAGGATGTCCTGCCCATGCACCTTCACCACAGATTATATAATCTACTAGACCCCATTGACCAGGATCATCATTGCCTGCCCAATTAAAACCTTCAGATTCACTCCAATTAAAAGCATCATCTTCTCCATCTCCATTTGTGTCTACATTATAAATAGGGTTATTAAAATCAATCTTTGTATATGCATTATAAACACTTATTAAATCATCCTGTCCAGAAATATCAAAAGATTTATTATTTTTAAACAATGGATATGGTATTTCTTTAGCCCAATCATTATCATTATCCAGTCCATCCCATTGGGTTCCAAATGGGGCATTTCCTGAATTATAATTGATAGGTAATAAACCTACGATATTATTAATAGCAAATTCTGCATTTGTACCATTAGGATTCCCTATGTCTCTTTTAACAATCAAAGGTGTTACAATTGTTGGTGAGCTGAAAAAATCTTTATAAAAACTTGTATAATAATCCAGTGAAGCATGTACTCTTTCACTTAAAAATCCTTTAAATCCAAGTTCAATGGTTTGA
>CAYOTG010000046.1:3443-6603 GCA_964406825.1 uncultured bacterium | reverse complement strand
ATGAGATTTGGGACAAAAAAGTAATCCAATAGGTTTAAGATTAGGCATTAATAAGTCCTGGGATTCTGTTTGGTTTGATGAAAAAAACTTTTCTGATAGGATTAAAGAGGATTTAGTGATAAGAAATTATATCTTTTCAAGATATCCATCAGCAAGTATTTCTAAAGTTTTAATTAGTAGAACATCTGAAAAAGCATCTGTGACTGTAAATACTGCGCGTCCTGGTTTAATTATTGGGAAGGGTGGTACAGAGGTTGATGCATTGAAAAAAGCATTAAATAAACTTATTGGTTACGATGTGCAAGTTAATGTCTCTGAAATAAAAAGACCTGCATTAGTTGCAAGATTAGTAGGGCAAAATATTGCTCAACAATTAGAAAAGAAAGTTAATTATCGAAGAGCAGTTAAAAAGTCTATTCAAAGTACTATGCAATTAGGAGCTGGAGGTATTAGGGTATGTATTTCTGGAAGATTAAATGGTGCAGAAATTGCTAGAAGTGAAACTTTTAGAGAAGGTAGAGTTCCCTTGCATACTTTAAGATCAGATATTGATTATGCTGCAGTTGAAGCGAATACAGCATATGGTATAATTGGTATGAAAGTTTGGGTTTTTAACGATAAAATATAAATAATAGAAAAATGTTATCACCAAAAAAAGTAAAAAGAAGAAAAGTGCAAAAAGGAAGAATGAAGGGTATGTCAAACAGAAGTAATTTTGTTGCTTATGGTACTTATGGTTTAAAAGCGCTTGAATCAGGCTGGATAACAAGTAGACAAATTGAATCAACGAGGGTTTCAATATCTAGAAGAGTGCGTAAATTAGGTAAAATGTGGATTAGAATCTTTCCAGATAAACCTATTACAAAAAAACCTGCAGAAACTAGAATGGGTAAAGGTAAGGGTGCCCCTGAGTATTGGGTATCAGTAGTTAAACCTGGAAGAATACTTTTTGAAATTGATGGAATGGATTTTGAGGAAGCAAAAGAAACTTTTCGAGCATGTTCTCATAAATTACCCATTAAAACTAAATTAGTTTCAAGAAGAGAATTTTAAATTATGGCAAAAGAAAAAAATATTAAAGATATGACTATTGAGGAATTAGAATCTAAGCTTGTAGATTGTAATGAATCCTTATTTAACTTTAGGTTTCAGAGATCGTTACAACAATTAGAACATCCTCAAATTATAGGTGAAACGAAGAAAGAAATTGCAAGGGTAAAAACTTATATACGACAATATCAGTTAAAAATTAAATAAATATGGATAATAAAAATAAAAGAAGACAATTAATAGGTAAAGTTTCATCTAACAATATGGATAAAACAGTTGTGGTAATGGTGCAAAGAAAAATTCCACATCCTATATATAAAAAATATGTTAAAAAAACTAAAAAATATTATGCTCATGATCCTCGAAATTCATGTTCTTTAGGTGATGTTGTTTTAATTGAAGAATCAAAACCTTTAAGTAAATTAAAAAGATGGCGCGTAAAAAATATACAACAGAAAGTAGTTAACTAGGATATGATACAGCAAGAAACAAGATTAAAAGTAGCAGATAATACAGGTGCAAAAGAAGTATTGTGTATTAAAGTTTTAGGTGGATCAAGAAAAAGATATGCTAGGACTGGTGATTTGATAGTTATTACCATTAAAAAAGCTATTCCTGGATCAAATGTTAAAAAAGGAGAAATTCATAAAGCCGTTGTTGTTAGAACGCGAAAAGAACAGAAAAGAAAAGATGGATCCTATATTAGATTCGATGATAATGCAGCTGTTTTAGTAAATGATAATCAAGAACCTAAAGGTACAAGAGTCTTTGGTCCCGTTGCTAGAGAATTAAGAGAAAAAAGATTTATGAAAATACTATCATTAGCTCCAGAGGTAATATAAAATGTATAGAATTAAAAAAAATGATAATGTAAAGGTGATAGCTGGTAATTATAAGGGACAGACAGGACGTGTACTACGATTAATTAGTAGTAATAATAGGGCTTTGGTTGAAGGTATAAATAAAGTAAAAAAACATATGAAGCCAAGCCAAGATAATCCTCAAGGAGGAATTGTAGAGAAGGAAATGTCCATACATTTATCTAATCTAATGCTATTAGAAAAATCTAAAGCTGTAAAAGTTGGTTTTAAAATTTTAGAAAATGGTAAAAAAGTTAGAGTTAATAGAAAAAATAATAATATTATTAAATAATTATGGCAGAACAAAAATACATACCAAGACTTAGACATCAGTATGATACTGAAATAGTGTCTAAACTAGGAAAAGATTTAGAAATAGATAATAAAATGAGTATACCTAAAGTATTAAAAATTTCTATTAATATGGGATTGGGAGATGCTAAGGAAAATAAAAATAGTTTAAAACAGGCTGTTGAAGAGTTATCAAATATTGCTGGCCAACAAGCTGTAATTACTCGTTCTAAGAAGGCTATTTCTAATTTTAAATTAAGAATAGGAGACCCTGTAGGAGTTAAAGTGACTCTTAGAGGAAAGAGAATGTATGAATTTTTTGATAGATTGATTTCTATAGCAATTCCAAGAATTAGGGACTTTAGAGGTTTATCTTCTAAAGGATTCGATAAGTTTGGTAATTATAATTTTGGTATAACAGAACAAATTGTTTTCCCTGAAATAGATTATGATAAAGTCAGTAATATTAGAGGGATGAATTTAACAATTGTGACTTCTTCAAAAAATAGTTTAGAAACTCATAGTTTATTGAAAGAATTTGGTTTTCCTATTAAAGATTTGGATTAAGAAATATAAGGTAAATTTATGGCAAAAAAATCTAAAGTAGTTAAAAATATACAAAGACAAAATCTTGTTAAGAGGTTTGCATCTAAACGAGCAGAATTAAAAGCTATTATTAAAAGCCCTAACTCTTCTGTTTCTGATAAAAGATTAGCTTATCAGAAATTAGAAAAAATGCCGAGAGATGCAAATCCTATACGTGTAAGGAATAGATGTAATCTAACAGGTAGACCTCGAGGGGTATACAGAAGATTTGGATTATCTAGAATTAGTTTAAGAGAAATGGCAAATAATGGTTTAATACCAGGAGTAACAAAAGCAAGCTGGTAATTAAGCCAGCTAATTTTAAAGGAATATTTTATGAGTATGAGTGACCCTATATCAGATTTTTTAACAAG
>CAYOTG010000046.1:0-3343 GCA_964406825.1 uncultured bacterium | reverse complement strand
AAAAAAGCAAAGAAATTAAATGTTGGTGGTGAGGTTTTATGTCAAGTATGGTAAAAAAAAATAAGGGAATGAAATAATGTCTAATATTGGTAAACAACCAATTATAGTTCCTGATGGAGTTGATGTTAATATTAATGGTACTAATATTAAGGTTAAAGGATCTCTTGGAGAATTGGATTTAGATTTTAATTCCAATATGCTTATAAGCTATGATGATAATAAAATTTCTGTTAAACGTCCATCTGATGAAAAAAAATACAAAGAATTTCATGGTCTATATAGAGCTTTAATTCAAAATATGGTTTATGGAGTTACGGAAGGATTTTCTAAAGAGCTTACTTTAGTTGGAGTAGGGTATACTGCAGAAAAAAAAGGAGATTTTTTATTAATCAATGCAGGTTATTCTCATCCAATATATTTACAAATACCTGAAAATATTAATATTGAGGTTCCTAGTGCAACATCAATTTTGATAAAAGGTATTAGCAAGCAAAATGTAGGTGATGTTGCTGCAAAAATAAGACAAATACGTAAGCCTGAGCCATATAAAGGTAAAGGAATTAAATACTCAGATGAAAGAATAAGAAGAAAAGCAGGTAAAACGGTAGGCGCAGGAGCAGCTTAATAAAATGGCAAGAACAACTATAAAAAGAAAACATTGGCTTAAAAAGAGAATTCGTACTAAAAATTCTCTAGGTATTCTTGGTAGATACCCAAGATTAGTTATTTTTAGATCTAATAAACATATTTATGGCCAACTAATTGATGATAATAAGGGCCATACATTATTATCATGTTCTACAATGGATAAGGATTTATCAAAAGACTTAAAATTAGCAAAATCTAAAATAGAACAGAGTAAAGTAATAGGATCAGCTTTAGCTAAAAAAATCAAAACTAATAAAATAGAAAAAATTGTTTATGATAGGAATGGCTATAAATATCATGGTAGAATAAAGGCTGTTGCTGATGCAATAAGAGAAGAAGGTGTAAATTTTTAAATAAAGGTTCATGTATGAATAATAATATAATTAATCCAACAGATTTACAATTGAATGATGAAGAAGTAATTCAAATAAAGCGTGTTTCAAAAGCTACAACGGGTGGAAGAAGAATGAGCTTCAGATCAATTGTAGTTGTTGGAGATGGGCAAGGTCATGTTGGAATAGGATTTGGTAGAGCAAATGAAGTAGCATCTTCTATAGATAAAGCAAAAAATACAGCAAAGAAAAGTATCTTCAAGGCTCCTATCATTAATGGAACCATTCCACATAGGCTAGATATTAAATATGGCTCAGTAAAGCTAATGATAAAACCAGCATCTCCAGGTACGGGTATTATAGCTGGTGCTACTGTAAGATCTATAATGGAACAAATTGGTATTACAGATATATTAACAAAAAATACTGGTTCAACGAATCCTATTAATGTTGTAAAAGCTGTTGAGTATGGTTTAAAAAAATTAAGAGATCCTTTGATGGTATCAAGACAGAGAGGAATAACACTAAAAGAGTTATTTAATTAATTATTATGTCAAAAGATAAAATACAAAAAATAGAAATAAAATTGATTAAAAGCGCAATAGGCTATAATGTGAAAAAGAAAAATACTTTAAAAGCTTTAGGTTTAACAAAAATGAATAAAGTAGTCATTAAAAATAAAAATAATGCAATTGCAGGTATGATTAAGCAAGTTTTTCACTTGGTTGAAGTTAAGGAGTTGTCATGAGTTTTAAATTAACACCAGTCTCAGGATCTATAAAAAATAGAAAGAGAATTGGTCGTGGAAATGCATCTGGGCAAGGACGAACAGCTGGCAAAGGTCATAAAGGTTATAAATCAAGATCTGGTACTAAAGCAAAATTACATTTTGAAGGTGGGCAAACCCCTCTAGCTAGACGTCTGCCAAAAAGAGGTATGAAAATTTTTTCAAAGAGTTATAGGCATAAAATCAATTATCAGATAGTTAATTTAGGAGATTTATCATCATTAAAAGTAGCTAAGGTAGATTCTAAGGTACTCTTTAATAAGGGTATTATTAAGAAAGTTGATATCCCTGTTAAGATTTTAGCCAATGGTGAATTTGATAAAAAAATGGAATTATCTTTCAATATGTTTAGTAAAAATGCTATTGATAAAATTGAAAAAGTAGGTGGAAAGGTTATTTTTGTTTAGTGAAAAAAATTATTAATATATTTAAAGTAGCAGATTTGAGAAAAAAATTAGCCTTTACAGCAGGTCTTCTATTAGTGTATAGGCTGGGAGGGAAAATTCCTGTTCCTGGTATAGATAAAGGTGCATTAAGAGATTACATGGATATTTCTATGGCTCAAAATTCTTTGCTTGGTCTATATGATACTTTTGTTGGTGGATTTTTCTCTCAAGCTTCTATATTTACATTAGGTATTATGCCATATATATCAGCATCAATTATTATTCAATTACTAGGTGCTGTAATCCCATATTTCCAAAGATTGCAAAAAGAGGGGGAACTAGGTAGAAGAAAAATTATTCAGTTAACAAGATATGGTACAGTTATTATTGCTACGATGCAAGCTATTGGTGTATCTGTATATTTATCAAGTTTAACAGCTCCTAATTCTGATGTTCCTATTGTTATTATAACTAGTCTCGCATTTTATTTGGTTACTATTATTACGCTTGTAACAGGTACAATATTTATTATGTGGTTGGGAGAACAAATTTCAGATTATGGTTTGGGTAATGGTATTTCATTAATTATTATGTGTGGTATTCTAGCAAATCTTCCCTTTGTTTTACAATTAGAATGGGATAATGGACTTATTTCCGATAATCCATATAGGTATATAGGATTATTAATCTTAATGTTTTTAGTTACTTTATTTGTTGTTTGTGTTACAACAGGTACAAGAAAGATTCCTGTACAATATGCTAAAAGAGTTGTAGGAAGAAAAGTATATGGGGGACAGGCTACACATATTCCTTTAAAAATATTAACAACAGGTGTGATGCCAATAATTTTTGCACAGGCATTAATGTTCGTTCCTAGTACCCTCTCATCCTTTTGGCCTGATAGTGGTTTTAGTGATTTCATGAATAATGTATTTGCTCCAACTCATGCAGTATATAATGTTTTCTTTGCTCTTTTAATTATTGTATTTACTTATTTTTATACTGCGATTGCCTTTAATCCTGTTGATGTTGCAGATAATATGAAAAAACAAGGTGGTTTTATACCTGGAGTACGTCCAGGGAAAGCTACTGCTGATTATATTGATAAAATTTTAACTAGAGTAACATTACCTGCATCATTGTTTTTAGGGTTAATAGCAATTTTACCGGCTATTTTATACTCACTATTT
>CAYOTG010000045.1:0-6729 GCA_964406825.1 uncultured bacterium | reverse complement strand
AATGTAACTATTACATAACTACTATTAGATTTTTACCATTTAAGGTCTATAATGCCCATTTTAACTGTAAAAAGTATCAAAACAGGTAATTGATACACCAAAGAGGAAATTATCAATATCCAAATCAGGTATATTAAATAATTTTCCAGAGTGTAATTTAGACTAATTGATTCCAATAAAGGGATTGATATACTTTTAAAAAAAGTAACGGAAAAAGGGATTAATATATAATAACCAAAAAAAAGACCAATAATAAAAAGTAATAAGGATATACAAATAAACATTATAATTTTAAAAACAGTAAGTTTGTTATCAAAAGCCGGCATTATAAATGATAATAATTGGTAAAGCAATACAGGAAAGGATATAATCAATCCAAAAAATACTGAGACCATTAATTTAGTTGAAAAAATACTCGTGATTTTTAAAACTTGCAGGTTGATATGGGGATCAGACACAGGGTGTAATAGAAATGAAATAATAAGATTTGAATTTAAATACCCAATAATTGAAAAAACCATAATTGAAAAAAATATTTTCAGTAATCTGGAACGTAATTCCAATATATGCTCCAAAAAGGTCATTTCATTATTGGGAGTCATATTTTTTTAAGTTTTCCAATAATAACATTAATATCTGTTTCATATAAGTTATTATCAGATAATTCTTTATCTAAAAATTGTAATCGTTTCTCTGTCCAAAATAAGTTTTCAAAATCATTAATTAAACTATTCTTTATTTTTTTAATATATCTTCCACGATTCTTTAAATTTAGTTGATTAGATTTAATTAAGTAATTTCCATGATTAGTTAATTCTAGATATAAAGTATCAATACCAATATTATTAATAGCAACCGTTTTAACAACCTTAGGAATCCACTCCTTACTATCAATTAGTTGCAACATATTATTAAGTACAATAAATAATTTATCTGCATCTTTTCTATCTGATTTATTGATAACATATATGTCTGCAATTTCTATTAATCCTGCCTTCATTATCTGTATATCATCACCTGATTCAGGTACTAATACTACAACTACAGAATCTACCGATTCAATTACATCTAATTCTACTTGACCTACTCCAACAGTTTCAAATAAAATAATATCAAAACCTACATATTCTACTACATCTCCAATATGATCTATATTATTTGATAACCCTCCTTTGCTACCCCTCGAAGCAAGACTCCTAATAAAAACATTTTCATCATCATAAAAATCATTAATTCTTACTCTATCTCCTAGAACTGCTCCACTAGTAAATGGACTGGTAGGATCAACTAAGAGTGCACAAACACTCTTATTTTCAGATCTATATTTTTTTATTAATTGATTGGTTATTGAACTTTTACCCGCTCCAGGTGGACCTGTGATACCTATTCTGATAGATTTATTCTTACTTGATTGAATATTATTAAGTATACCATTTTGAAATTCATCATTATTTTCAATACTAGAAATGGCTTGAGCAATATATTTATGCTTTCTAGATTTTAAACCCTTTAAAATATTATCTAGTGTCATTAAAAATAATTATCCAAAATATCTTTTAAAACTACTATAATCAGGAATAATAAGTTTATGTCCTTTTTTAATTAGCATATTTTTATCTTCAAATAATTTTAAAATTCTAGAAACAGTTTCACGAGATGTCCCTGACATATTTGCTATATCTTGTTGAAAAGGAAGATTATCAATAGTTACTTTTCCTTTGATTATAACCCCTAATTCTTCAGCTAAATTTAAAATAGACACACCTATTCTGTGCTCTGCATCAGATAGAGATAGAGCCTCAATATGTTGGTCTGACTTCCTTATTCTACTTGCAAGTTCTCCCATCAATGCAAATGCAACTTCAAAATTATTTTTCAATAATTGCAAGAAATCTTCACTTCTAATAGCATATAATTCACAATTTTCTTGAGCTAATACATTTGCTGAACGAGCTTCTCCATCAAGAACAGACATTTCACCAACAATATCATTTTCACCCATTAGAGATAATATTACTTCTTTACCCTCATCATTAACTCTTGTAATTTTTATAGTACCTTTTTTTACTATAAAAACAATGTCACCATATTCATCCTCCAAAATTATCATACTGCCCTTAGGATACTCTCTTAAAGTAAAAAAATTTTCAAATTCTTTTATACGATTATCGGAAATTTCTGAGAATATATTGACATTTTTTAAAAATTCAGTTAACATAAAATATCCCACCCCTAGTTTATTAGATAATATTATTTTGCTACATTATAGTTTAAAGTTATAGCTGATTTTTTCCAATCAAGAAAATAAATAATTAATATTTGCACTAAATACTGTATAAATGTTTATATTTCACGGTCTTTATAAAATAAATAACAAATATTATGAGTGCAAAAGGATCAGAATTAAAAAGAGTTAGGCAGTCTAAAAAATCAAATACTAGAAATAGATATTATAAATCTAAGATGAGCACTGCCATTAAAAATTTTCTTTTATTAGATAAAGAACAGGCTCAAAAGGACTTTCCAAATATTGTTAAACTGATTGATCAGGTAAGTTCAAAAGGTGTTATCCATAAGAATAAAGCTAATAATAAAAAATCAAGATTAGCTACCTATCTAAATAACAAATAAGTTTATTTTAAATTTGTATTCCTGTAATTAGGAGAATCTTTCGTTATATTCATATCATGAGGATGACTTTCAATAGACCCTGCTGAAGTTATTCTAACAAACTCTACATTTTTCTGAAATTCATGAATATTTTTTGATCCACAATATCCAAGACATGATTTCACTCCCCCTACTAACTGATGAATAGTTTCACCTAAGAGGCCTTTGTAAGGGACTAAACCTTCAACTCCTTCTGGAACTAATTTTTTAACATCAGAGGAATTTTGAAAATATCTATCTGAACTACCAGATTTCATCGCAGCAACAGAACCCATACCTCTATAAACCTTATAGGATCTTCCTTCCCATAAGACCACTTCTCCAGGGCTTTCATCAGTTCCTGCAAATATTCCACCAAGCATTACCGAATTTGCTCCTGCAGCAAGTGATTTAGATATATCCCCTGAAAATCGCATGCCTCCATCTGAAATAATTTTTTTATTCATTTTTTTAGCTACTTCAGAACATTCTATTACAGATGTTAACTGCGGGATACCTACTCCTGCAACAATTCTTGTTGTACAACTTGAACCTGCTCCAATACCAATTTTAATGATATCAGCACCATTATCTATCAAAGCTTGAGTTCCATCAGCAGTCGCAACATTCCCAGCAATTAAATCAATATTTGGATGTTTAGTTTTAATTTTATTTACTACATCTAGAACACCCTGAGAATGCCCATGAGCAGTATCTAAAACTAATGCATCGACATAACTATCTACCAAAGCATCAACCCTATCCATAACATCAGAATCAGTTCCTATAGCTGCTGCTACTATCAACCTGCCATGCATATCCTTTGTTGCATTTGGAAATTTTTCTTTCTTTTGAATATCTTTTACTGTAATTAAACCTTTCAGATTACCTTCTTTTCCTACAACTAATAATTTTTCAATACGATGTTTTTGAAGAACAGATTTTGCTTCATCTAAAGTTGTACCTACAGGAACAGTAATTAAATCTGAAGAGGTCATCCTATCTTTTACTTTTAGTTGCAAATTTTCTTCAAATCGTATATCTCTGTTTGTTAATATACCTACCAATTTGGCATTATCTATAACAGGAACACCTGAAATCTTATATCGTTTCATCATACCTAAAGCATCTCCTATGCTTTTGCCTGATGATATTGTGATAGGATCTAAAATCATACCACTTTCAGATCGCTTTACGATATCAACTTCAAGAGCCTGCTGTTGTATAGATAAATTTTTATGTATAACTCCCATACCCCCTTCTCTTGCTAAAGCAATAGCCATAGCACTTTCTGTAACAGTATCCATTGCGGCACTGATAAAAGGTATATTAAGGGTAATATTATTTGATAATTGAGTTGATAAGTCAACTTGCCTAGGTAAAACTGTCGAATATCTTGGCTTTAATAGAACATCATCAAACGTTAAGGCTAATGGTATATTTTTTTTCATATAATAGAAATATGTTTATCTAATTTATTTAATAAATAATTTTCATCAATTAACTGAAGCAACAAATCAATATCATTCTTAAGCAATCTATCTTGATTTAAAAAAGTTACATTCTTCCTCACTAATTTATGTAAAATATTTAATATTTTCGCAGGTTTTAATCCCTTCCTAAAATCTATTGCTTGGCAAGCAGATAATAGTTCTATAGATAGTATAACTTGTAGATTGTTAACAGATTCAAATAATTTTCTTCCTGAATAAGGAGCCATACTAACATAATCTTCTTGGTCAGAACACGTTGGTATAGAATCTACAGATGAAGGATTTGATAATAGCTTATTTTCTGAAGCTAATGCTGCAGCTGTTACTTGTAACATCATAAATCCAGAATTAACACCTGGATTATTGACAAGAAATTCAGGAAGCCCAAAATCTCCTTTCAATAAACTAAATGTTCTTCTTTCTGATATATTGGATATTGAAGCAATTGCTATTGCTGCAATATCAAGACTATGAGCCACGGCTTCAGCATGAAATTGTCCAGCTGAAATAATTTTATTTTTATCTGAAAAAATGAGAGGATTATCACTTACTGAGTTAATTTCTATATTAATTTGATTCTTAGAAAAATACAATAAATCTCGTGCTGAACCATGAACCTGTGGAATACATCTCAAACTATACATATCTTGTACTCGTTCACAATTTTTGTGTGAATCCATAATTTCACTATCTTTTAAAATTGAAATAATATTTTTACATGTATCAAGTTGTCCTTTATAAGGTTTAACCATATTAACGTAACTCAAAAATGGTTTTTTAGATCCTTGTAAAGCTTCTAGGGTCATCGCACTTGTTAAATCACATACTCTAAATAAATCATGCAATTTATTTAAACAGTATACACCATATGCAGTTGAAAATTGAGTACCATTAATCAATGCTAATCCTTCCTTTGCTCCTAACTTTATAGGTTGAAGATTGTTTTTTTCAAGAGCTTCTTTAGAAGATATTATCTCTTTTTTATATTTCATATACCCAAGACCAATAAGCGGTAATGCCATATGAGACAAGGGTGCTAAATCACCACTTGCTCCTACAGACCCCTTGGATGGAATAATTGGGAGACAATCATTGTTAAAGAACTCAATTAGCATATTTACAACGTTTAGACTGATTCCACTATTTCCTTTTGTAAAAGATATAATTTTTAATAAAATAATAATTTTAACTATTTTATCTGGAGTATTTGGGCCTATACCAACAGCATGAGATAATAATAGATTTTCTTGTAGTTTATTAATCTCAGTATCATCAATTTTTATTTGGCTCAATTTTCCAAAACCTGTGTTAATACCATAAATAGGATCTGATAAATTGAGTTTTTCATCAATAAATAGCCTGGAATTAAGAATATCCTTTTTAATTTGATTTGATAAAGATATTTGATATTCACCAGTAGATATATCATAAATTTCATCTAATGTATATTTTTTATTTTTTAAAACGATTTTTTTCATTGATATATATAATATAATTGGTGGATAATTTATTACAGATTCTTAAATATACTAGTAGAATAATTTTATTTTAAAAATCTATTAGCAGAATCTATAATTTTAAATGGAGATGAATAATAAATAGGTTCTACTGGTAATGAGTTGAGAATATGATAGCCATATTTTCTTTTAGTAATCCTAGGATCAGTTATAATACAAATCCCCATATCATCATAACTCCTTATAAGCCTACCAAAACCCTGTCGTAATTTTAATATTGTATCTTGTAATTGATATGAAGTAAAAGCATCTAAATTTCTTGATTGATAATATTCTATGTTAGCTTTAACATATGGATCTCTAGGGTTATTAAACGGCAATTTGAAGATAACTAGAATTTCCAACTTATCATCAGGTAAATCAATACCCTCCCAAAATGTATTTGTACCAAATAAAATTGAATTATTATTATCTAAATATTCTGTTAATAAAATAGCTTTCGACATACCTTTGATTTGGAATAAACATCTATCTTTGATTTTGGAAAAAGAATTCATAATAGTTTGAAATTCATAAATTTGTTTAAAGGAAGTGCATAAAATGAGAATTCGTTTATTTGTACTCATACTAATTTCTATTATATCATTAGCAACTTTTTTAATATGCTCGCTACCATTTAAGTCATTCTCAGTATTAATTATAAATAATTTTGATTGATCTTGATAAAAATAAGGTGATGAATATTTTGATAATTGTATACTATCTTTATAAATCAAATCCTGCATCCCCATTTGTCTAATAAAAAAATCAAATCCTGAATCTGTTGATAATGTTGCAGAACAAAATACAGTTGAAGTAAATTTATTAAATATATTAGGAGTGACTTTATTAAGATTTTCCGGAGATGAGTTTAAAGAAGATTTTTGTAAACTTTTGTTATAATAAAGATAGGAAAACCAATTTATTGTATCATCTTGAGTATTTATAATGCTATCTACTATAAAATAACATTTTTCCATATTTTTTATTAATAATTCTATATTCATCAAATCGTACTTGATATGATTATTGTTTTCATATCTATTGATTAAACTTTTATATTCTTTTAACTGTATTATCGTATTATTATA
>CAYOTG010000044.1:5214-6788 GCA_964406825.1 uncultured bacterium | reverse complement strand
ACTTTATTATTGAAGAAATACCATTTGATGGATATTGTTCATCATCGAATAAAAATTTGGTTGCAAGTATAAATATTAAATTAACTAAAGATTTAATTAATGAGGGTATAGTTAGAGACCTGATTAGGAAAATCCAGAACTTGAGAAAGGATTCTAATTTTAAGGTAAATGATAGAATAAATGTTTATATATCTTCAAATAGTGAAATAGATCAAGCTATTAGTGAAAACAAAGATTATTTAAAAAATGAGGTTTTAGCATTAAATCTTAATACTGATAGTTGTTCAGGTGATCATAAAATTGAATTTTTAATAAATAATGTAAAAGTACATTTAGGAATATCTATAAATAATAAATAATTTTTGATTAGGGAGAGGTTTATTTTAATATGTCAACAAAAAAGAAAAAATGGTTAGCTAAAGATTTATCTGCATTCAAGAAGCTTATTTTAGAAAAAAGAGATAAAACTAAAAAAGAGTTAAAAAAAGCTAAAGAGCAAGCTGAAAAAATGCGTGATGCTAATCAAAACAATGCAATATATTCTTCACATATGGCAGATGCAAGCGGAGACCATGTTGAATTAGAACAGGCATATTACATGATAGCAAGACTTGAAAAGTATTTAGGCTATTTAGCTAAGGCCCTTAAAATGATTGTTGATGGTACATTCGGAATTTGTATATCTTGTAATAATATGATACCTAAGGCACGACTTGAAGAAGTTCCTCATACTACAAAATGTGTTGATTGTAAAGAGGGTGTTTGAAATACTCTTTTAATATTAAGTTTTGAATTATTTACCATTAATAATCTTCATTGTTTCCTTAGACCAATTATCAAAATTTTTGATTAAATATTTTTTATCTTCTTCTGGTCCCATTAATATTATCGGAAGTTTTTTAAAGTTTACTTATATAGAAAATAGTGGTATAGCTTTTGGAATAGATACCAGTCAATATCATATATATATTACAGTATTGACCATTATTGCAATTTTACTTATTATTTATTATTACATTAATTTACCAGATGAAAATCTTTATGAAAAAATACCCTTGTCATTTATTCTTGCTGGAGCGATAGGCAATGCTATTGATAGAATCTTAGTGCTTATTCCATGTTCTAATTATAAAGGGGTCATAGATTTTATTGATATGCCTAATATATTATACTATATAGGTATTATGAGTAATCCTCGTTGGTTTATATTTAATATCGCTGATACTTCTATAACAATTGGAATAGTACTATATTTTATCTCTCAATATAAATTTGTTAAGAGTGATGAATCATCAAGAAATATATAATCAATCTGATAAAGATATTAGACTAGATGTCTTTCTTTTAAACTATCTTAAAAATATATCTAGAACCAAGATACAAAAGTTAATTAATGAAGGATTTATTAAAGTAGATGATTTTATCGTAAAGCCATCATATAAATTAAAGGGGAAAGAAAATATTTATATTAATTATGATGAATCTCCCAATAATAATAATCTAACGCTAAAAGAAAATATTCCTATTAATATTATCTATGAAGATGATTATTTATTAGCTATTAATAAAGAAGC
>CAYOTG010000044.1:0-5114 GCA_964406825.1 uncultured bacterium | reverse complement strand
GTTTTTAAAAATTTAAAACGTTTTGCATTACATGCTTATAAGATTAAGTTTATTCATCCAATCTCAAAAAAAGAAATGGAATTGGAAGCTTCTATCCCCAGTGATTTTAAGAAGATAATGGAGATGTTGTTTTGAACAATAATAAAAACATAAAAATAATTGAAGACTTCTTATCATATATTAAAAATGAAAGAAAATTTTCTAATCATACCATTAGGAGTTATAGAAATGATTTAATGCAATTTGATAATTTTTTGTCTAAATATGATGATTCATTAAATTTCATTAATATAGATAAAACGGCAATACAATTTTATATAGAATACTGTTCAAAAAAAAATTTTTCTGATAAAACTCTATTGCGAAGAGTTGCTACCATTAAATCTATGTATAGATATTTGACACAAGAGGGGAGAGTTGATTATAATATTGCTTCTCTAATAATATCTCCTAAAATCGCAAAAAGAATTCCTAATTATTTATCAGAAAAAGAAGTTGATAAATTAATGTCCCTTCCAGATTTAAATACAATAAAAGGGAATATGCATAAATCTATATTGGAAGTATTTTATTCGACAGGATTAAGAATTTCTGAATTAGTTAGAATTAAAAATAAAGATTTTAATAATAAAAAAAATATTATAAAAGTTTTGGGTAAGGGTAATAAAGAAAGAATTGTAATTCTAGGTATTAATGCTTCAGATGCTATAAAAAACTATTTGAGAGTTAGCCAAAATAGTCATAATATATATTTATATCCTTCTTCATATAATGTTGATTCTCATATAAGTGAGAGCTATGTATATAAAATGGTAAAAAAATATCTTTCAAAGATAACAAACAATGAAAAGATGAGTCCTCATTCGCTAAGGCACTCTTTTGCAACTCATTTATTAAATAATGGAGCAGACTTAATGTCTGTTAAAGAATTATTGGGTCATGATGACTTGTCATCTACTCAGATTTATACACATATTAGCACAGATAAAATTAAAAAAATTTATAAACAATCTCATCCGCATGGAAAGTAAAGTAGCTATGAATGATTTAGAAAAATTAATTGAGATAGATAATCTTTATATTAATCCATCAATAGAATTAATATCAGAACATATTATATTGAATGGAGAAGGACATATTGGTCCAAATGGGGCCTTGATGGTTGATACAGGTATTTTTACAGGAAGATCTCCAGAGGACAAGTATTTTGTAGAAGAAAAAACTTCTAAAGATAATTTATGGTGGGGACCCGTAAATAAAAAGATTGATTCCAAAATCTTTGATGAACTCTATGAAAACGTACTAGAATATTACTATAAAAATACAGATAGCCCAACTTATGTATTTGAAGGCTATGCTGGAGCAGATAAAGATTTCAAACTGTCAGTTAGAATGATTGCTAAAAAAGCATGGCAATATAATTTTTGTAAAAATATGTTTATTAACAAAAAAAATGATTGTGAAGAGTTTAATTCAGATTTTACAATTATTAATGCTTCTGATTATATCAATAAAAATTATAAAAATCATAAGATGAATTCTGAAGTTTTTATAATATTTAATATAGAGAAAAAAATAGCAATAATTGGTGGTACAGAATATGGTGGAGAAATGAAGAAAGGTATTTTTTCTATTCTTCACTATTTATTACCATTAAAAGGTGTTTTATCTATGCATTGTTCTGCTAATGTAGATAACAATTTTGAACATACGGTATTATTTTTTGGTCTTAGTGGAACAGGAAAAACTACTCTATCGACAGATTCAAATAGGCCTCTTATTGGTGATGATGAACATGGATGGTCAGATAGTGGGGTGTTTAATTTTGAAGGAGGTTGTTATGCTAAGACTATAAGATTAGATGAAGAATCTGAACCAGATATTTATAATGCTATAAGATTTGGAGCATTATTAGAAAATGTAGTTTATGATAATAAAACAAGAAAAGTAGATTTTGATGATTCGAGTAAGACAGAAAATACAAGGGTTTCTTATCCAATAAGCTATATAGATAATTCTCTTGTTGCTCAGGGTAGAGATAGTATGGCAGGCCATCCAGATAAAATTATTTTTCTAACGTGTGATGCATATGGTATTCTTCCTCCTGTTGCGAAGCTTGATACCCATCAAGCTATGTATCATTTTATTAGTGGCTATACTGCAAAAGTTGCAGGTACCGAAAGGGGCATAACAGAACCACAAGCAACTTTTTCTCCTTGTTTTGGAGGACCTTTTTTAACGCTCCACCCTTTAAAATATGCAGAACTACTTAAAGAGAAAGTTGAAAAATATAATGTTGATGTTTTCTTAGTTAATACTGGTTGGATTGGTGGTTCTCCATCATCTGGTGCTAGTAGGATAAGTATTCAGAATACTCGTTATATAATAACATCTATTTTAGATGGTTCTATCAATAATGCAAATTATAATAAAGAACCATTTTTTGGTTTTAATATTCCTGAAACTTTAGGGCAAATAGATACAAAAATATTAAATCCAAAAAATTCATGGGAAAATGAAAATAGTTATATTGATGAAGCAACAAGACTCGCTAAATTATTTAAAGATAATTTTAAAAATTATGGAACCGAAGTTGAATATTTAATTAAATCAGGACCAATTGTATAATGGGAAGTTATTTATTTAGTTCAGAATCTGTTACTGAGGGTCATCCAGATAAAGTATGCGATCAAATATCTGATGCAATTCTAGATGCATTATTAAACCAAGACCCTGATTCTAGAGTGGCTTGTGAAACGATGATTACAACGGGTTGGGTTATAGTATCAGCTGAAATAACGACTAAGGCAGATATAGATTATGATTCTATTATTAGGAAAACTTTAGATGAAATAGGATATACAAAAGATGATTTAGGTGCTATTGAAATGCAAGAAGGTGGAGAAAAAAAACTATGGGTTTCTACTTTAATTAAAAATCAAAGTCCCCATATTGCTCAAGGTGTTGATTCAGATGATAACCATGAACAAGGTGCAGGAGATCAAGGACTAATGTTTGGTTATGCCTGTAATGAAACACCGGAATTGATGCCTCTTCCTATTACTCTATCCCATAGATTAGCTGAACGTTTAGCTCTAGTTAGAAAAGATGGAACACTGGGTTGGTTAAAACCTGATGGTAAAAGTCAGGTAACTGTTAAATATAATGGTGATGGGAAAGCAATAAAAATTGAAAAAGTTGTTATTGCAACACAACATGATGATATGTTAGGAGAGTTTAATACAGAACAAGAAGAACATGGTTTTATTAAGCAAAATATCATAGAACATGTTATTCTTCCAGTATTAGATGATTATGGTATAGATTTTGATGATAATTTTTTAGTTAATGGTACAGGACGATTTGTTGAAGGTGGACCTATTGCAGATGTTGGTTTAACTGGCAGAAAAATAATTGTTGATACATATGGGGGATATGCCAAACATGGGGGAGGTGCTTTCTCAGGGAAAGACCCTTCCAAGGTTGATAGATCTGCTGCATATATGACAAGGTATATTGCAAAAAATATAGTTGCAGCTCAATTGGCTGATAAATGTGAAGTTCAGGTTGCATATTGTATAGGAGTATCTCAACCTATGTCAGTTAATGTTGATACTTTTAATACAGGAAAAATATCAAATTCAGATTTAGTAAATATTGTAAATAAGGTTTTTGATTTAAGACCAGAAAAAATTATTGAACATCTTGATTTGAAAAAACCTATTTACAGAAAAATAGCTGCTTATGGTCACTTTGGAAGAGGTGATGATTATAGATGGGAAAGAACTGATAAAAAAGATGAATTAGCTAATTATTTATAAATAGAAAGGATTTATGAATACTGCAAATATAGAAAATAATTATAAAGTAGCTGATATCGAGTTGGCTGATTTTGGTAGAAAAGAAATTAAATTAGCTGAGTATGAAATGCCAGGTTTAATGTCTTTAAGAGAAAAATATAAAAATGACAAACCTTTAAAAGGTGCTCGTATTGCAGGCTGTATTCATATGACAATTCAATCTGCTGTTTTAATTGAAACCTTAGAAATCTTAGGGGCAGAAGTTCGTTGGTCTTCTTGTAATATTTATTCTACTCAGGATCATGCTGCAGCAGCTATTGCAAAAGAGGGTGGTAATGTTTTTGCGTGGAAAGGTGAAACAGAAGAAGAATATTGGTGGTGTATTGAACAAACATTGCTTTTCTCAGATGGTAAAGGACCCAATTTATTAATTGATGATGGTGGAGATTTAACAGAAGTTGTACTTAAAAAATCAAAAGAATTTATTTCTGAAATAAAAGGTGTATCAGAAGAAACAACAACAGGTGTTAATAGATTATATCAATTATTTGAAAAAGGAGAGTTACCATTTCCTGCTGTTAATGTTAATGATTCTGTTACAAAATCAAAATTTGATAATAAATATGGTTGTAGGGAATCTCTTGCAGATGGAATAAAGAGAGCTACAGATATTATGCTTGCTGGAAAGAAAGTGATTGTTTGTGGTTTTGGTGATGTAGGTAAGGGTTGTGCTCAATCTATGTCTGGCTATGGAGCACAAGTCTTTGTTACAGAAATTGATCCTATCTGTGCTCTTCAAGCTGCAATGGAAGGCTATTCAGTTGTTGCTATGGAAGATGCGTGTGAATATGGCGATATCTTTGTTACAACAACAGGGAATTGTGATGTGATAACATTTGATCATATGAAACATATGAAAAATAATGCTATTCTTTGTAATATTGGCCATTTTGATCATGAAATTGATGTTGCTTCTTTAGAAAATAATTCAGATATCAAGGAAGAAAATATTAAACCTCAAGTTGATAAATTTACTTTTCAAGATGGTAAAGCAATCATACTTTTATCAAGAGGACGGTTGGTTAATTTAGGTAATGCAACAGGACATTCATCTTTTGTGATGTCTACTTCATTCACAAATCAAACTTTAGCACAAATAGCACTTTGGAATGAAAAATTTCAAGAGGGTGTTCATGTTTTACCAAAACATTTAGATGAAGAAGTCGCTCAGTTACATTTAGAACATCTAGATATCAAATTAACAAAATTAACAAAAAAACAGGCAGATTATATTGGTGTTAATGAAAAAGGGCC